>JBEIOT010000079.1:0-8311 GCA_040377415.1 Azospirillum sp.
AAAAAGTTCCCGCAAGTCATCGTTAATCTCGACCGTGAAATCGCCAACTCAACGGGTGAAGACAAAGAATTGGCTCACCATTCGCGCCGCATTCTATTGCGCGCTCGTGAATTCTATAACGATAATCATGCGGGCAAGACCGAATCTCCCGCTGCAGCGAACGTTGCCGAGCTTAACGCGTACCTTAAAGCCAAAACACCTGTCTTCATGAAGCGCTACGACGAACTAGGCTTCAAGGCTGAGGGTGCATCCGGCGAGCGTGCGCCTACCTATGGCTACAAAGGCGAGCAAGCCCCGACCGAGACCGAAATTCCCGTCATCGCCAAGAATCAGGTCGAAGCGCTGCAGAAAAATCTGCAAGCGGCGGGCTTCGATGTCGGCCCGACCGGTGCCGATGGCAAATACGGCCCCAACACGCACAAAGCGCTGAAAGCATTCGCCGCCAAGATGACCCCGCCGATCGAGGATCTCTCAAGCATCGACTTCACCGATCCGGCAGATCCCGAATGCGCGCGCGTCATGGAAGCGCTGGGCGTTGTGCAAAGCGCTGGCGAAGCAAAAGCTGCACCGGCCGCATCGAAGGCTGGCACGACGAAACCTAAAGCAGAGGCTGCGCCTGCGCAGGCGCTGAAATCACAGGTGGCTGCTGCAGTGGCTGCCGTATCGTCCGAAAGCAACGCGGCGATCGATTATCGCGAGAATCCCAAAGCAAAGCTTGCCCTTGCAGCCGAGATGATCACACCGCAAGAGCTTCCCCAAAAAATTAAAGAGGGTGCTATTGCAGAACTGGCTAAACTGAAAGAGTCCGGTCTGTCGGACCAAGCACTGAACCAGATCAGTAATTCGATCAGCGTGGTCGATGGTAAAGTTTACAGCCCCATGCTCAAAGCAATGGAAGCAGCGATCGGTATGAAAGCCGATGGATTCATGGATGCGCGGATGGAAACTTTCCTGGGCGAAAAAGGTGATGAGGCTGCCAAAAAGGCCGTGGCCCTGGCATTCAATAGTGGTTCCATCACGGTCAGCGATGCTTCGGGCGTACAAATGGCTTCAAGCACTCCCGGCCAAGGCAGTGGCAAAGCCAGAGAAGTTTAGCCACTTACACTGAACAAACCGAACCAAGGCGCGGGCTCACCCCCGCGCCTTTTTCGTTCTGGCGCATGGGCTTAGCTATGGCATTGGCACTTGCCTGCCTTGGGCAGCCCTGCTAGGCGTTGTGCTTCACGCCCCGACAGAGGGCATCGGCGAACCATTCACAGGGGCACCCATGTACAAGAATCTTCTTGCCAAGAAATCCGTCGCGCAGATCCAGAAAGAAGCCAAAGCGGGGACGCTCAAGCGCACGCTCGGCAAATGGAACCTCGTTTCCTTAGGCATTGGCTGCATCATCGGCGCGGGCATCTTCGTGATGACCGGCACCGCCGCCGCCAACCATGCGGGTCCGGCCCTCATGCTCAGCTTCATCTTCACCGGCATCGCCTGCGCTTTCGTCGGCCTGTGCTACGCCGAGCTGGCTTCGGTACTGCCCATCTCGGGCTCGGCCTACACCTACGCCTACGCCACCCTCGGTGAGGTGCTCGCGTGGACCATGGGCTGGCTGCTGGTGCTCGAATATGGCGTTGCCGCCTCCACCGTCGCGGTGGGGTGGTCGGGCTATATCAACAGCTTCTTGCTGGGTTTCGGGGTCATGATCCCACCTGAATTCACGGCGGCCACTGGCCAGCCTATTAAAGTCACCGACGTGTATCACGATATGTTCGCGGCCGCCGGTTATGCCTTCAACGCCAAGGGCCAGCTGCTGGCCGCTGGCGGTGAATTGGTGCGCGGCGTGTTCAATGCCCCGGCCTTCGTGGGCATCCTTGCCGTCACCTCGCTGCTCATCATCGGCGTCAGCGAGTCGGCGAAAGTGAACAACTTCATCGTGTTCGTGAAGGTCGCGGTGGTGGTGCTGTTCGTCGCCATCGGCATCTTCTATGTCGACCCCAATAACTGGCATCCCTTCATCCCCGAGAACACCGGCCCCGGCCAATATGGCTGGGATGGTATCTTCCGCGCTGCTTCGATCATCTTCTTCGCTTACGTAGGCTTTGAAGCGGTCTCGACCGCTGCACAAGAAGCCAAGGACCCGCAAAAGGACATGCCGTTCGGCATCCTCGGTTCGCTCGTCATCTGCACCATTCTCTATATCGGTGTGTCGGCGGTGCTGACCGGTCTCGTGCCGTACCAAGACCTCGCCGTGGCCGACCCGATGGCGGTTGCCGTCGATAAGCTCGACATCGCCTGGTTCGCGTTCGCCATTAAGATCGGTGCGATCATGGGCCTGTCGTCGGTGATGATGGTGCTAATTTACGGCCAGACGCGTATCTTCTACGTGATGAGCCGCGATGGCCTGCTGCCCGGCGTGTTCGCCCGCGTGCACCCCAAGTTCCAAACCCCGCACATCAACACCATGATCATCGGTGTGGTCGTGGCGATCGCTGCTGCGGTCACCCCCATCACGCTGCTTGGCGACCTCGTATCGCTGGGTACGCTCATGGCGTTCATCATCGTGTGCTTCAGCGTGCTGTACCTGCGCAAAACGCAGCCGAACCTGCCGCGTCCGTTCCGTACGCCGTGGTCGCCGGTCACGCCGCTGCTGGGCATGGCCACCTGTGGCTACCTTGTCTTCACCATCTTCTTCGGTCGCGATGCGGCGGGCGATTACGTGCTCACCGAATCGGGTAGCCATGTCGTGAAGCTGATCGGGCCGTACTGCCTGGTGGGTGCCGCGATCTATCTTGGCTACGGCGCTCGCAAGAGCAAGCTGCGCCACGGCCTGCCGCCGCGCACGGGCAAGAAGAAGTTCATCAAGAAAGACAAGCCGCAGGGCGTCGACTAGGGCTTGCCAAGGCGGTTTGGCTCGGTTAGACCTGCCGCCGCTACCCAAGTAGCATGTGCCGCCTTAGCTCAGCTGGTAGAGCGCGTCATTCGTAATGATGAGGTCGTAGGTTCGAATCCTATAGGCGGCACCACTACCCATCCAGCCGAATGGCTGGATGGGTAGTGGTCCCACCTATAGTCAGTCTTCGAACCTAATTCGACTGGACGCTTAGTGAGCCGAAGGCGAGCTTAGCAACAGCGCGCAGGCCGCAGGCCGAGCACATCCGTCCGCCTACCCAAAGGAGTCCTTCATGCGTTCCTTCCTCATCCTCACCACCATCCTGCTTGCCACTTCTGCCATCGCCCAAACGGGCGCCAGCATCGGCACGCAGATCGCCACCAGCCAATACCACGAAGGCATGAAGATCGAGCTCGTCGGCATCGACGGTAAAGATGTCGATAGCGGTAGCTCCATGTGGGGCGACGACACGAATCACAGCTACCCGCTGACCGCTGGTTCGCACACGCTCACGCTACAAGTGGCGGCCGGTGCCGCGAACGAAAAAATGGATGCAGTCATTTTTGTGGCCGATGGCCAGCAATACAGTCTCGGCGCGGAAACCATTCTCGACCAGACCACGCAAGAGCCGTCATCGTATATCGCATGGGTGCAGGATGCCGCGGGCAATCGCGTGTGGAACCGCCAGTTCAACGTCATCAGCACGATGACCTACGGCAAATCGCCGTGGCAGCATTAGGCGTTACTACTCGCTAGCACCCACGGTCTTGTTGCGTCGGCAGCGTTCGGAGCAGTATTTCACCTGCTCCCAGCTACGTTCCCATTTTTTGCGCCAACTAAAGGGCATTTTGCAGGTGGCGCAAAGTTTCTCGGGCACGGGTTTGCGGTTCATGCGACGGCCTTTTCTTTTTGGCCCAACCAGCGCCCCAGAATTCCCGTCGATAGCATAACGCCGCCGCTGGCGAGGGCGATGCCGAGCCATTCGAGCGGAATGGGCACTTCACCCAGCAGCGGAATAGCGACCAGCGTGGCGATGACCGGAATGAGCGGCAGGAACGCGCTGCTCGTCGCTGCACCCAGCAGCTTGATGGCGCGGTTATAGCAGAGCAGGGCGAACACGCTGTTGATGATGCCTTGGTAGCCCGCCTGGAAAATGGCTTCGTTCATGTTCCCTGCGTTGATGTTGTGCGGCAGGAAAAAAATATAGATGGGCATGAACAGCACGCCCGACCACACGCACACGGCAGCGGTGATGTGCAGCGCATCGAGCTTCCAGTGTTTCACGAACAGCGCGTAGATGGCCCACATGGTGCCGCCGATGAAGAACGCGGCATGGCCGATATGGATGCTAAGCCCATTGTCGCTGGGGTTGGCGATGAGCAGGCAGCCAATGCCGCTGAGGCTGATAACGATACCCAGTATGCGCAGCGCGCTGGTCTTCTCGTGCAGCAGGAAAATGCCGCCGAGGGTTGTCATGACCAGCATGCCGGTATTGATAAGGCCCATGTGCGAGACCGGCGCGAATTTCATGCCGTAGATGGTGAGGGTGTTATAGGTGGCGCCCATGAGGGTGGCTAAAAAGATGCCGCTCCAGATGCCCCACGGGCCGACGCGGAAACCTTTTTTCCAAAGCACGGGCAGCATCACGATGGCGGCGGTACCGAAACGTAGCGCCGTTAGATCGTAAGCGGTGAGGGTGCCACGCACGCCGTGGCTGCTGAAGACCATCCACCCGCTCCAGACGAGGACGGAGAACATCACGAATGCGATGCCTTGCAGCAATGGGTGTTTGGTGAGCATGCGATTGCCATACCGCCTCTGGCGCCGCTTTCGCAACTGCAAAAACGGAAACAGTATGTGCCCTTCGTATTACGAAACGGGCATCTTGTATGTACCGGGCAAAGGCATAGGTTGCCGCTACATCATCAAACCCAAGGAGCCTGCCATGACCCAACCTCTTTCCGGCAAAATTGCCCTCGTTACCGGTAGCTCGCGCGGCATCGGCGCGGCCACTGCCAAGAAACTCGCCAGTCAGGGCGCGACCGTGGCCGTGGTCTACGGCAAATCGAAAGACGAAGGGCAAAAGGTGGTCGATGCCATCACCAAAGCAGGCGGCAAAGCAAAGCTGTATAGCGCGAATGCCAACAAGCCCGAGACCTTACCCGAGCTGGCTAAAGCGGTGCTGGCTGATTTTGGCACCATCGATATCCTCGTGAACAATGCCGGTGTCCTTGGCGGCGGACTCATTGGCGAGATCGACTACGCAGAATACGAGCGCATCCGTCAGGTGAATGTCGACGCGGTGTTCGCCCTCACCAACGCCGTGGTGCCACACATGAAAAGCGGCGCGCGCATCATCAATATCAGCTCCATCCTTGGCGAGCGTTCCCTCATGCCGGGCATCAGTGTGTATAATGCCACCAAGTTCGCCGTGAACGGTTTCACCCGCAGCTGGGCGCGCGACCTGGCACCCAAAGGCATTTTAGTGAATTCCGTGCAGCCCGGCTCCACCGCCACCGATATGAACCCCGAAGACGGCGAAGGCAGCCAAGCCCAACTTGCAGGTATTCCGCTGGGTCGCTTTGGCCGTCCGGAGGAAATCGCCGGCGCGGTCGCCTTCTTCGCCGGGCCCGATGCGACCTTCATCACCGGCGAAACCCTGAGCGTGGATGGCGGGGCGATCGCGTAGCGCATTACAATGCTGCAATGAGGCCGATAAATCATTGACCGCTTATGCCGGTCTGGTTCACATTGGCTGCTGACCTTCACACCCTCGCACAGGTGCGCAATGGCCATCGTTCAAGATCTGCCGCTCGTTTCTACCATCGCAGTTGGCTTTACCGCAGCATTCGTCTGCGGTTTCATCGCAAGTAAGTTCCGGCTCTCACCGATCGTGGGATACCTTGTCGCGGGCATTATCATCGGCCCGTTCACGCCTGGCGTAGTGGCCGATACGCACATCGCCGAACAGCTTTCCGAGCTTGGCATCCTGCTGCTCATGTTCGGGGTGGGCCTGCATTTCTCGCTGAAGGACCTGATCTCCGTCTGGCGCATTGCGGTGCCGGGGGCCATCGCGCAGATCGGTGCGGCCACGCTCATGGGCTGGGGCATCTCGGCCTGCTGGGGCTGGTCGTTGTCCGCTGGGCTTATGCTCGGCCTCGCGCTTTCCGTGGCATCCACCGTGGTGCTGCTGCGCGCGCTCGAGGAACATCATCTGCTGCAGACCACCAACGGTAACATCGCCATCGGCTGGCTGCTGGTCGAAGACATCGTGATCGTACTGGCGCTGGTGATGATCCCAGCATTGGCCAATATCGAGGGCGATGCGACCTTCATGGTGCTGATGCCCGACCTGCTATTGGCCATGGGCAAGGTGGTGCTGTTCGTCGCCTTCATGCTCATCGTGGGCAAGCGCACATTGCCATGGCTGCTCGATGCGGTGGCCAAGCAGCGCTCGCGTGAGCTGTTCACGCTGTCGGTCTTCGCAGTCGCCATGGGTGTCGCCTTCGGTGCCGCCACCGTCTTCGGCGTGTCGTTCGCGCTGGGCGCATTCTTCGCGGGTATGATGATCCGTGAATCCGACCTCAGCCACGAAGCGGCCGAGAAGGCCCTGCCGTTGCAGGATGCGTTCGCGGTATTGTTCTTCGTTGCTGTCGGTATGCTGTTCGATCCCGAAGTACTCGTCAATTCGCCGTGGAAGGTGCTGGCGGTCGTCGGCATCATCATGGTCGGTAAAACGCTGGTGGCCACGCTCATCGTCATGATCTGGCGCTACCCGCTCAAGACCGCGTTCGTGGTCTCGGCCGGTCTGGCACAGATCGGCGAATTCTCGTTCATCCTCGCGGGCCTTGGCGTCAGCGCTGGGTTGCTGCCCGAGGAGGGACGCGACCTCATCCTTGCCGGTGCACTCATTTCCATTTCGCTCAACCCGGCCTGCTTCCACGTCAACCGTGTGCTGCACGACTGGTTGGCGCACCGTTACGCCAACTCGCGCCTGTTCGTCTTCGGTGACGATGATCTGGCGCACCTGCGCAGCGAAGAGCGCGAGAACCTGAAAGAGCTGGTCATCCTTGTCGGCCATGGCCGCGTGGGCAAACATATCTCCGACAACATCACCACTGCCAAGATCGAGCTGGTCGTGATCGATTCCAACCGCGAGCGGGTCGAGGCCATGCGCGAGCACGGGTTCCACGCCATCGCGGGTGATGCGACGCAGGAAG
Source organism: Azospirillum sp. (assembly GCA_040377415.1). GTDB lineage: Bacteria > Pseudomonadota > Alphaproteobacteria > Rickettsiales > UBA3002 > QFOX01. The sequence goes on from JBEIOT010000079.1 coordinate 7,099, forward strand.
AAACACTCATGGAAGCCGCCATCGACAAAGCCGTCGCCATCATCGTCGCCGTGCCCAACCCCTACGAGGCGCGCCGCATCGTGGAAGCCGCACGGCTGGTGAAGCCGCTCATCAAGGTTCTGGTTCGCGCGCATAACGACGAAGAGATGGAATATTTTGCGGCTCAGAAGGTCGACCTTTCCGTCATGGGCCCGCGCGAAGTAGGCCGCCGCATGGTCGAGTTCGTGAGCGAGCATCTGGGCACCCGCCAGGGCATTTAGAATATTGCCCCAATAATCATTGACGCGAGGCTGGCTGCGGGTGACAATGGGTCATGACCCACCCCAACCTGCGCAATATGCCCTACGATCTTGAGGTCGACGCCAGCGCGCGCGAGCAGCGCTCCGTGGTGCGGCAGAAGCTGGGCGACCAACGCTTGCGCTGGCTCTATGTCGATTTCAACAGCTACTTCGCCAGTGTGGAGCAGCAGTTGAATCCGGCGTTACGTGGCAAGCCCGTCATCGTGGTGCCGGTGATGACGGATGCGACCAGCGCCATCGCCGCCAGCTATGAAGCCAAGGCGCTCGGCATCAAGACCGGCACGCCCGTGTGGGAAGCAAAGAAGCTGTGCCCTGGCATCGCGCTAGTGCTGGCCAACCACGAGCATTACATCGATTTCCATGAGCGCATCATCGACGAGGTCGAGAAACATATTCCCGTCAGCGTCGTCGCCAGCATCGATGAGGTCGCCTGCCAGCTGATGGAGAACGAGGCCGATCCCGACACCGCCGTCGAGATCGCGCATGCCATCAAGGATGGCTTGGCAAAAAATATCGGCGAGTTCGTGAAATGCTCCATTGGCATCGCGCCCAGCAAGTATCTCGCGAAGATCGCCACCGACCTCAAAAAACCCGACGGCCTCACGTTCATTGAAAGCCACGACATCCCCGGCAAGCTGATGCAGTTGAAGCTGCGCGACCTGCCCGGCGTGGGCGCGAATATGGAAATGCGGCTGAACGCGCATGGCATCCACACGCTCGAACAATTGTGGCAGCGCGATGCCAAGCAGCTGCGTCGTGTGTGGGGTAGTTTGTGGGGCGAGCGCATGTGGTATTACCTGCGTGGGTTCGACCTGCCGGACCAGGAGACCAGCCGCAGCACCATTGGCCATAGCCATGTGCTTGGGCCAGCGTTGCGGCCGCCGGAAAAAGCGAAGTACGTGGCGCGGCGATTG
>JBEIOT010000052.1:0-10176 GCA_040377415.1 Azospirillum sp.
AGCCATCGGGCATGCGTGCATCCACCATCGGTGTCGCTTCATCGATGCGGCGGCCAACGCGCGAGACGATGCGTTGCACTACCGCCAGCAAATGCTTTTCGTTGGCGAAGGTAATGTCGGTCATCAGGATCTTGCCGTGCTTCTCGATGAACACGCGCTTGGCCGTGTTGATCATGATGTCGCTGACCTCGGGGTCTTTCAACAGCGGCTCGATGGGGCCGAAACCGAGGATCTCGTCGAGCGCCTGCTCCTTGATCTTCTTCATCTGCGTCTGGGTGAGGGGAATGGTCACCGTCGGCAGTAATTTATCGGCCGCTTCCGACACGCGCTTTTGTTTCTTCTCGGGCGTCATGGCTTCCATGGCCTGGAAATCAAGCTGGTCGAGCATCATGTCGATCAGTTCGTTACGCGCCTCGCGATAGGCGGCGGTCTCAATGTTGGAATCAAGGTAATTGGCGGTGCCTTCGGCAGGCCCGATCACGGTGGGGGTCACCACCAGCGCACCACCGGTCACCCCATGGGTGAGGGGGGAGGCACCGGGTTCGATCGTTTTCTTGCCGAACATGAGCTACCTGTTGGTGAGGCGTGCGAAGAGGCCGCCACGGGCTCCCACATCGCCCGGGTTATCCTGCGGTTGACCGGTGAGGCCGCGCGCCAGACGTGTAATGTCGTTGCTCAGCTGGCTGGGTTCCAGCTCCATCACGGTGCGCGCTTCGGCCTCGGCCGCGACCACGGTGCGGATATCATTGCTCAGCGTGTATTTCACCGAGCTGCCGCACACGCGTTCGAAATCTTTCAGGTCGATGGCTTCTTTGAACTTGGCGCCCGAGCGGTTGATGACGGTGTTGATGCGCTCGGCCGGAATGTTGAGCTCGCGGAAGGCTTTCATCATGCGTGCCGCGTGGCTGACCGATTTGAGCCAAAGTTGCGCCACGAGCACGAGCTGGGTCGATTGCTGGCAGGCCGCGGCAACCCACGGCAGCCACACATGCGGCAGGTCGATCACGATATTGTCGTAGCTTTGCTTGAGTGTCGCGACGAGCGCGCTGACCGATTCCGCCGAAACGCTCGGCAGGTAGCGCAGTTCTCCCGGTGCGGTGATGACGTGCAGCTTGCCGTAATTCGCCACCATGCGGCGGATCAGCGTGGCGTCGATACCGCGCTCGGGATGGTCGAACAGGTCCTTGATGCCATATTGGTTCTGCAGCGCGATGTGCTTGGCCACCATGCCATACTGGTAATCCATATCCACCAGAACGGTGTTACCATTATAGAGCTGGCTTAGCGCATAAGCAGTGTTGAGCGCTGCGGTCGATGCGCCGTCGCCCGATGCAGCGGAAAGGAACGTGATCACGCGTTTTTCGCTCGGGCCGCTGGCCACGGGAACAGGCATTGCAGGCGCGGGGGCAGCAGGCGGATTGCGCAGCGATTGCAGCACATCGGTCGCCGCGGCGGGCATGGGTAAGTAATCGATCACGCCACGGGCCAGCAGGCCACGGTAAAGCTGCACGTCGTTGGTGTCGCCAACGGCGATGACCCGGGTGCCCGGCTCGCATTGTTGGGCAAGGGTATCGATCTCCGGCAGCACGTCCTGTCCGCGTGCGCCGATGTCGAGCACGATGTGCGACGGTACCAGTGCGGTCAGCGCCATATGCTCGGCCGCTTGCGCGGGTGAGCCAATGAACAGCTGTGGATTGGCGGCGGTGCCTGCGGTGTGGGCAACGTCTTCGGCCCAACCCTGGCGGCTGGCATCAGAAACGACTAGAAAGAGAGAGCGCATGCGGGGTCCCGTGAATGAACAGCGAATATAGCGTGTTCCGACCCACGTTGCAATGCAACCAGCCAGAAAAGCTTAACAAAAAGGATAATTTACCGGCTCTGTGCCTGTGCGGTCAGCGACTGCGCGACGCCTGTTCTCTGCGGCGTGGCAGTGGGCGGGGTCATGGCGCGATCATAGGATTGCACAGCGCCCAACGCACGCGGCGTGTCGGTAATGTTGGGTGCAATGAACTGCTGCTTGTCTGATACGTGCTGGACCACGTTCGCCGCGACCGAGCAACCGAATGCCGGGTGGTTGGTGTTCCATTGGTTCACGCTGTTATCGCGGAAACGCTGTTTGCAATCGCGCGCCAGGATGCGCTCGTAAACGAGGGCGACGCTGAAATCACCGCTTTCGACATTCATGGTCGGCACGCCGTGCAGGTCGAGCACTTTACGGGCCTCGGTGCAGCGCGGGTCACCGGCGAAGCAATAAAGCTCGGCGCGGGTCGGCTGGTCGGTCTTGATCCAGTTGGAGAGTTCTTTCAGCGATGCATTATCGTTCACGCCAAGGTTCACGACTTCGCTGCTCACGTCGAGCAGCGACTCGGCGCCGCCGCGGTTATAGTAGGCGGAATCGCTGGGCTTCGGCTGGCATGCAGCGAGAGCGAGAAGGGCGATAAAAAGAATGGCGGTACGTTGCATCGTTGGCTCCCTAATCCGTCATGAAGCCCGACGGGCCTTCGACGCTCGGTTGATCGCCACGGGTACCCGACAGCGTGCCGAAGAATACACTCTCCATGAAGTTGGCGGGGCGGAAATCATCCGTCGGCAACTTCACGTCGGTGCCCTTGATGGGATCGACCAGATACGGCGTCACGGCAATGACGAGCTCGGTTTCGTTACGCTGGTACGACGTCGAGCGGAACAGCGCCGACAGCACCGGAATTTCGCCGATACCCGGCAATTCGTTGATCTGCGTGCTCATGTTGTCGCGGATAAGACCGGCGATCATGAAGCTTTCACCTGGCGCCAGTTCCACCGTGGTGCTGGCGCGACGGGTGATGAGAGACGGCGCATTGAATCCGTCGCCGGTATCAATGGTCTGCTCGAAGCTGAGCTCCGACACTTCCGGCTGCACCTGGATGCGCAGGCGGTTCTCGCTCAGCACGTACGGCGTGAATTTCAGCGCCACACCGAACGGTTTGTATTCGATGGTGGTGGTGCCCAGCTGCTGCGGTACGGGAATGGGGAATTCGCCACCGGCGAGGAACTGTGCTTCTTCGCCCGAGAGTGCCACAAGGTTCGGCTCGGCGAGGATCTTCAGCATGCCATCGCGCTCGAGCGCGTCGATCGTGCCGGCAAGGCCGGTATTGCCGATGCGGCCAAAGCCACCGATGGTGCCGAAGCTATCGCCAGCGCTGGTGAATTGGTTGAAGCCGAAGGCGGGGTTATCGCCAGCGGTGTTACCATATTGGCCGGTGCCGGTGCCGATGATAAAGCCGTTATTGCCACCGTTAGCGGCAGTCAGGTTCACCCCGAGGTTCTTAAGCGCGTTGCGTTGGATCTCACCGATGCGGATGCGCAGCATGACTTGCTGGCCGCTAGCAATTTTCATGAGGTTGATGACCGGCGAGCGTTCGCCATTGGTGCCACGACGCACGCGCTTGGTGGCATCCTGTGCGGTCAGTTTGCCGCTGACGAATTCTTCCGCCAGCTCAACTGCAGTGGCGGCAGCTTCGGCGCTGGTCACGTTACCGGTGAGCGCGATGCGGGTGTTCACCATCGATACGCCAATGCGCTCGGCAGGCAGGAATTCACGCAGGGAACGACGCACGGCGGGCAAATCGTACGTCACCGAGATGTCCATGCTGCGGATCAGTTTGTGATCGTTGTCGAACACGCGCAGCGACGTCTGGCCGATGGCTTTACCGAGTACCGAAATTTTACGTTTGCCGTGCACGAACACGTCAGCGACATCCGGATCGGCGACGATCACTTCACCCATATCGGTGCTGGTGGTCACCAGTTCCGAGCGGTTGATCGGCACGTAGAACGCGGCGGCTGCCGCGAATGCGGGCTGCGCTTGCAGCAGCAGCAATGCAGTGGCGAGGCCACGCAGCGAGTGTTTGAAGAATGTGCGGCTCGTCATCATGGGGCGGCTGCCGGTGCGGGTTGTGGAATGAAGGCAGGCGTGCTGGCTTTTTGTTCGCCGCGCGCGGTGCCGCGGACAACGACGACGTTGCCGCTGGAGACACCAGCACCAGCGTCAAGCGACGGGTAGGAAGAAATATCTTTATCGGTCGTGGCGATCAGCAGATCGGCCGATTCACGGTCGGCCAGCGAACGCAGCACCAACGTGAGGGTGCCTTTTTGCTGAGCAAGGCGCAGACGCTGCGCATCGGTCGGCGAGACCATCACGCTTACCGTGCGGGGAATCAACAGGTTGCCGTTAGGATCGGTCGCATTCGTGCCGCTAGCGCGCTGGTCGACTGCCAGTACCTTCACATTGGTAATGAGCGTCTCGGTCACGGTGTCGGTCTGCTGTTGCAGGTCTTCTTCGCCCGGAGGGGTCACATATTTAGTAATGGTGTGCGTCAGCATCACGTCGACGAAGTCGCCGGGGAACACGAAGCCCGCGACACCTTCGATCTCGTTGGTTTGCAGCGTCATCACGCGCATGCCTTTGGGCAAAGCGCCAGCGAGGAAGTTCGGGTCAGCCGGATTGCTGAGCTTGCTGAGAAGGATAGGCTCCTGCGCCTGGAAGGCGGAACGGCTCACCATGCCCTCGACCTTTTGTTCGGAATCCGACGCGATGAAGCCATCGAGCACGAGGTGCGATGGCCAGGGCTGCAGCGTCAACATGTCGGCAGTAATGGAAGTGCCGATGGGAATCGGCTGGCTCGCAACATAGATCTGCGTGGTGGCGATCTCTTGCTGAACGGGGGCGCTACTGGTGGTGCTAGCCACCGGCTGGCTGCTGCCCGAGGACATGCGCAGCACTATAACGGCAGCGATGGCGGCAAGCACGACTGCAGCGATCAACCCACCGAAACGCATAAATGTGAACCCCAACTGGTAAAATATTACGTAGGCGCACGAGAAGGCGCTGCCGAGAGAATTATTATTGTTGCCGAGCACTTATCCATACCCCCCACCATGCGTCAAGAGAATATCGGCTGGAAAGTGTCCTGTGTAAAATCCGGTAACCCATTGCGCATGAAAGGCACAAATTCGGTTGCGTGACGGCTGGCGCTCGCTATGGTGCGCTCGAATTTTCAGGCAGGGTTACTATGCACGCGCACGAGCGCATTCTCATTCTTGATTTCGGCTCGCAGGTGACGCAGCTGATCGCGCGCCGCGTGCGCGAGGCGGGTGTTTATAGCGAGGTGCGACCCTTCACCACCGATTTCGACTCCATCAAGGCCTTTGCACCCAGCGGCATCATTCTCTCAGGCGGCCCCGCCAGCGTGCACGAAGGCAGCTCCCCCAAGATCTCGAAAGAAGTCTTCGCCCTCGGCGTGCCCGTTTTCGGCATTTGCTATGGCGAGCAGCTCATTTGCGACCTGCTGGGCGGCGAAGTGGTGCCCGGCACCACCCGCGAGTTCGGCCGTGCCGAGGTCGAAGTGGTCGCCGACAGCGCCCTGTTCACCGATGTCTGGCAGACCGGCGGTACCTATACGGTGTGGATGAGCCATGGCGACAAGGTCGACCGCCTGCCGCCGGGCTTCAAAGCCATCGCCAAATCGGGTGGTGCGCCGTTCGCTGCTGTAGCCGACGAGGCCCGCCGTATCTATGGCGTGCAGTTCCACCCCGAAGTGGCGCACACGCCGCAGGGTGCCAAACTCATCGAGAATTTCGTGCGCAAGATCTGTGGCTGCACCGGCGACTGGAGCATGAAAGCCTTCCGCGCCGAAGAGATCGCGCGCATCCGCAAACAAGTCGGTAGCGGCACGGTCATTTGTGGCCTCTCTGGCGGTGTCGATTCATCCGTGGTCGCCAAGCTGCTGCACGAAGCCATTGGCAAACAACTCGTTTGCATCTTCGTCGATACCGGCCTGCTGCGCCTGAACGAAGGTGCGCAAGTAAAAGAACATTTCGAGGAACATTACGGCATTCCGCTGACCTATGTGGATGCGAGTGAATTGTTCATGACGCGCCTGGCGGGTGTCAGCGACCCTGAGCGCAAGCGCAAGATCATCGGCGAAAGCTTCATCGAAGTGTTCGAGGTGGAAGCCAAACGCGTCGGCGATGCGCAATTCCTGGCGCAAGGCACGCTCTACCCCGACGTCATCGAGTCAGTGAGCTTCCATGGCGGCCCCAGCGTCACCATCAAATCGCACCACAACGTGGGCGGCCTTCCAGAGCGCATGAACTTGAAGCTCGTCGAGCCGCTACGTGAACTGTTCAAGGACGAAGTGCGCAAACTGGGCCGCGAGCTCGGCATGCCCGCGCACCTGGTCGACCGCCACCCGTTCCCGGGCCCGGGTCTGGCCATCCGTATTCCGGGCGAAGTTTCGGTCGAGAAAGCCGACATCCTGCGCAAGGCCGATGCGATCTACATCGAAGAACTGCGCAAGAACGACCTGTACAATAAAATTTGGCAGGCCTTCGCCGTGCTGCTGCCGGTGAAGACCGTCGGCGTGATGGGCGATGCGCGCACCTATGAATATGTCTGCGCCCTGCGCGCCGTCACCAGCACCGACGGCATGACCGCCGAGCCGTTCCATTTCCCCAGTGACATCCTGCATCATATTGCAGTGCGTATTGTCAACGAGGTGCGGGGGATTAATAGAGTGTGCTACGACATCACCGGCAAACCGCCCGCCACCATTGAATGGGAATAGTATGAACGACGAAGTCATGCGTGAGATCGACCAGGACGTGCGCAACGAAAAGATGCGCCAGCTGTGGAAGAAATATCGCGCGGTGCTCATCAGCATCGTGGTGGTGCTGGTAGCGATCACCGCCGGCTCCAGCATCTATGGCGATTACAAAAGCCGCAAAGCAGGCGAGGCGATGGTCGCGCTTGATGCCGCGATCACCAAATTACAGGGCGGCGAAATGACGCAGGCGGCAGAAGATTTTGCCGCGCTGGCCGACAAAAGCAGCGGCGAGCTGCGCGACATTGCCCGCTTGTGGCAGGCCCGCGCGCAAGCCCAGTCCGATAACGCGAAGGGCGCCATCGACACGCTCAGCGGTGTAGCCTCCAAACCCGCTGGCAGCGACCTCATCTGGCGCGACATGGCGTGCTTGCGCTTGCTTGCTGCGGGTGCCGATGCGCCGGATGCGTGCGACGCATCGACCAACTCGCCGCTGAAAGCGCAGCGCCTCGAGTGGCGTGCGGCCACGCTGTGGGAGCAAGGCAAGACCGACGAAGCACGCGTGCTGCTGAAGACCGTGGCCGATGACAAATTCGCCGCGCCCGAGCAACGCGAACGTGCCGAGCGCCTGCTGCGCGCCCTGCCGAAAAAGGCGGCGTAACATGCGCCGCCCCGCTGCGCTGTATCTCCTCGCTGCGGTGCTGATGCTAGGCGCCTGCGACATGACCGTGCCCGCATGGATGGGCGGCCCCAAAGCACCGCTGAAACGCGCCCCGGGCGAACGTGTCGCCATCATCGTCACCCAACCGAAACTCGAGACCGATCCTGCATCGGAACCGTATCCGATCGAAGTGCCCGACCAAGTGGGCAACGACACGTGGCTGACACGTAACCAGGCGATGGGCACTGGCCATATCGGCCTCACCGGCATCACCGAAGAACAATCCGCCAGTATCGGCGAAGGGAATGATTTCACGCGCAACACCGCGCCAAGCCCCGTCATCATCGACGGTCGCGTCTTCGCGATGGACGCCGCCGGTGCCGTCTCCGCGCACGATGAAAAAGACATCAGCGACGTGTTCTGGACCAACGAAGCAGGCCTCGTCGATGACGTCGACGACGTGCTCGGCGGCGGTTTAGCGGCGAACGAAGGCGTGGTCTATGCTACCACCGGTTATGGCACGCTATTCGCCATCGACGCCAAAACGGGCAAGACCAAATGGAAGACCAAAGTGGGCGCTCCCGTGCGCGGCGCGCCGTGCTACGCCAATGGCCTCGTCTTCGTGCTGACCGCCGATAACCAGACACTGGCCTTCACCGCCGAGACCGGCGGCGCGCGTTGGGAACATCGCGGCATCCGCGAATCGGCGGGTTACTTTGCCACCACGTCCCCCATCGCCAATGATGGCATCGTGGTCGCCGCCTATACCTCGGGCGAGATCTTCGCGCTGCGCGCCGAGACCGGCAGCCCGCTCTGGACCGATTCGGTCAGCAGCCAGGTGAAGACCCGCGCCAGTGCCGTGTTCAGCGGCATCGACGCCGACCCGCTGGTGCAGGACGGTGTGGTGGTGGTCATGAGTGCCGGTGGCGTCATGCAAGCCTCGGCCCTGCTGAATGGCCGCCCCATGTGGCAACAGAAGATCGCCGGGCACCAGACACCGTGGAGCGCCGGTAACGCCATCTTCCTGATTTCCGACACGAACGATGTGGCCGCCCTCATTAAACGCAACGGCGCGGTGCGCTGGGCTACCTCGCTGGCCGAGTCCGATGGCCTGCGCGACACCACACCGCCGCTGTTTGGCCCCATTCTGGCCGGAAATGCCGTCATGGTGGTCGATAGCAACGGCACCATGCGTGCCTTTAAACCGCAGGATGGCAAGCTGCTAGGCGAATATGAGCTGGCCGATGGCATCATCACCCCGCCCGTTATCGCCGGTGGCGCCCTGTATGTAGTGACCAAGGACGCGCGTCTCCATAAGTATTACTAGCTAAACCGCGCCTGTCCGTGCTACACGGCCCGCCTTATGCAAGTCCTGTCCACAGTTGCTATCCTCGGCCGACCCAATGTCGGCAAGTCGACGCTGTTCAACCGTTTGGTTGGGCGCAAGTTGGCGTTGGTCGATGACCAGCCGGGCGTAACGCGCGACCGCCGCTACGCCGATGGGCGCCTGAGCGACCTGAAATTCCGCCTCATCGACACGGCAGGGCTCGAGAAAACGAACGAAGAATTGCTTGCCCACCGCATGACGCAGCAAAGCGAAGCCGCGATGGCCGAAGCCGACCTGATCCTGTTCATGGTCGATGGCCGCGTGGGCGTAACCCGGTCGATGAATATTTCGCGCAGGACATGCGCGCCAGCGGCAAGCCCGTCATCCTCGTCATCAACAAGGCCGAAGGCAACGCCGGCAAAGCCAATCTGGGCGAATTCTACGGCCTCGGTTTCGAGCATGTCGTTATGCTTTCTGCCGAGCACAACGAAGGCATGGGCGATCTGTTCGACGCCATGGTCGAGCTCGGCATCGAAGCCGAAGAAGAAATGACGCAGGAAGAAAAAGACGACGCCAAGGCCATCAACCTCGTCATCATGGGCCGCCCCAACGCGGGTAAATCGACCATGATCAACGCGCTGCTGGGCGAAGACCGTTTACTGACCGGCCCTGAAGCAGGCATTACGCGCGACACCATCACCGTACCGTTCGAATATAAGGACGTACGCTTCAACCTGTTCGACACTGCGGGCATGCGCCGCCGCGTGAACATGACGGGCAAACTTGAGAAACTCGCGGTGACCGATACCATCCGTGCGCTGACCTTCGCCGAAGTCGTGGTGCTGCTGATGGACGCTACCGTCGCGCTTGAAAAACAAGATGCCGTGCTTGGTTCGCTTGTTGAGCGCGAAGGCCGCTCCATCGTGATTGGCCTCAATAAGTGGGACCTCATCACCGGCGACAAGAAGCTTTACCTTGAAGATTTCAAGCACGCCCTCGCCAAGCAATTGCCGCAGCTGGCGGGTATTCACGTGGTGCCACTTTCGGCCACCAAAGGCCAAGGCCTCGAGAAGGTACTCGACGCCGTGCTGAGCGCGCGTGAGACCTGGAACATCCGCGTACCCACCGCCGAGCTGAACCGCTGGCTGGAACAACTCATCGCCCACCACACGCCGCCGCTCATCAAGGGCCGCCGCCTGAAAGTGAAGTACATTACGCAAACGAAAACGCGCCCGCCGACATTCCATCTGTTCACCAACAATGCGAAAGATTTCCCGGGTGCGTACGAGAAGTACATCCTCAATAACCTGCGCGAGACCTTCAAGATGCACGGCACGCCCATCCGCATCATTCTGAAACAGCCGGACAATCCTTACGAGAAAAAACGTAAGCGAATCAATCACTAAAGATAGATTCACGAAAGCTTCACACTCAGCCCGCCCGCGCCTTGCTAGACCTGCCCGGTAAAACAAAACACCAAGGCAGGTATATCATGAACGGTCATGCATTAGCGGAAAATTCGCTCAGCGCGCAGCAGCAAAAACTAGCCAGACAAATTGGCACCGACGGCGTCCTGGCCGTACGCCTACGCAAGCAGTTGGTGGAAG
>JBEIOT010000002.1:0-23718 GCA_040377415.1 Azospirillum sp.
CGTATCTGGGCGCACTTGGACGTGCCTTTAAGAATTAGAGAGGATATTCACATGACTTCACTCGCAGGAAAAAAAGCTTTGGTTACCGGCGCTAGCGGCGGCATTGGCGGGGCTATCGCCAAGGCGCTGAAAGATGCGGGCGCGCAAGTAGCTATTTCGGGCACCCGGGTGGAGGCGCTGGAAGCGCTGAACGCCGAACTGGGTGGCGGTTGCGCCATTTTGCCATGCAACCTGACGGATGCTGCTGCTGTGGAAGCGCTGCCGGGCCAAGCCGAAGCGGCGCTGGGTGGATTGGATATCCTAGTGTGCAACGCGGGCGTGACCAAGGACGGCCTCGCCATGCGCATGAAGGACGAAGATTTCGACAATGTCATCGCCATCAATCTGAAATCGACCTTCCAGTTGAACCGTGCGGTACTGCGCCCGTTCATGAAGGCACGCACGGGACGCATCATCAATATCAGCTCTGTCGTGGCGGTGATGGGCAACCCGGGTCAGGCGAATTATTGCGCGAGCAAAGCGGGCATGATCGGCATGAGCAAATCGCTGGCGGCGGAAGTGTCCAGCCGTGGCATCACGGTGAATTGCGTGGCGCCGGGCTTCATCAAAACCGCGATGACCGACAAGCTGAATGAAGAACAGCAAAAGCGCATTACCGATAATATTCCGGCTCAACGCTTCGGCTTGCCGGAAGATGTGGCGGCGGGTGTGGTGTTCCTGGCTTCGGACAATGCCAGCTACATCACCGGCCAAACGCTGCATATCAATGGCGGCTTGTTGATGGTTTAGTTTCTTTTAGATAGGTAATGAATGGAGTCTGTAGTTTGGCCCCCAAATTATTTATCTATGGTAACCACAAACTGATCGATTTTTCTTAACACGATGGCATGGACGTCTTTCCAATTCTCCAGCATGCTGTGTTGATTTAGTCCGTACTTTAGGCGTGCATGTTGATAATAGGTCCAACCAGTACAGCCTCTAATTTTATCAGCATTCATGCATGCGAAGAATACAGGAATCTCAGGTTGTTCAATGGGTATGTAGCAGCGACTAGGTCCTTCATACGCCTTGAAACCCGCAATATCTGAAGAGATTTCTGGGTAGCGAGTGCATATACGATATTTCATATGTTCAGAGTTTTGATAGATGCCGGGCTTCAGTGAAACATGCACCTTATCATTTACGACCTTTGCTTTTTCCCATTTCTCAAGGCCTTTACCAACCCGGCATCCGGGACCACCCTGAGTATTCAAAGAGAATTCGATAAAATCAACTTTGCCCCCACGTCGATTCTCGCGATTTGGTACGGGTGTCATAAGATAAGCTGATGGAATTCTAAAAGTAGCACGTTTTGGCGTGCCCTGCGCAATTTGCTTTTCGTTCCATTCAAGCACCATCGTTACCGGCTTGCTGAAACGCATGCAGCCCGGCATGACGATGTAATGGTTAAACAGCCATAGCGGCACAATTAGTATCACAGCCCACTTAAGCAGCTTTTTTTGGCGTGGGCCCATCTTCATACAAACCCAAACCCCGGCGCGAAGTCGTTGTAGTTGCAGGTGAGCTCTTCGCCTTGGGCGATGTTTCGGGTGGCGTAGCCTTCGGTCATGGGCACTTTTGCGAAGTCGGTGTTAGGCGCGGCGCTGTGGTTCATGAAGCGACCATTATCGCCATCGAGGATGATCTTATCCTTGAAGCTATGGTGCGGGTAGGTGTAGCGGTCGAGGTAATTGCGCATCGGCTCGTCGAGCGTTTTGAGCAAGCTCGCATCGAACACCACATCGAGCCCATCCATGAATCGCCAGATGATCGCGCCTGCTTTGATGGGCTCATCGGCGAAGAGGCCGGTACCGTGGATGCCGCTTTGCGCAACATAGGTTTTGACGAGCATCATGCGCGTCATCTTATGCTTAATGCGTAAAAAAGCCAAATGGGGCTTTATCCACCCCCTCACTTTTCACTTTCCATGGGGTGGGGGCTGTGCTACTTCCCGCCCATTCGGCAGGGTTTAAGCCCCGCCGGGACCGAAACAAAACCAATGAGGACTACCATGGCTGACGTCGCCCCCCGCGTTAAGAAAATCGTTGTCGAGCATCTCGGCGTGGAAGAATCAAAAGTGACCCCCGAAGCAAACTTCATCGACGATCTGGGCGCTGACTCGCTCGATACCGTTGAGCTGGTTATGGCCTTTGAAGAAGAATTCGGCGTAGAGATTCCGGACGAAGCGGCTGAAAAGATCCAGACCGTTCAGAACGCTATCGAATTCATCGAGAAGAACGCTGCGTAAGCGAGTCTGACGAAAAACGCAAAGCGCGCGCCGTGACTTTCTGAGTCATTGCCGCGCTTTTGCTTTAAAGGGAGATTTCTATGAGCACCAACCGTCGCGTTGTCGTTACCGGCATGGGCATTGTTTCACCGCTGGGTACGGGCGTCGATCATGTGTGGAAACGCATCATCGCCGGTGATTCGGGCCTGGTCGCCATCACCAGCATCGATGTGTCGGACATTCCGGCGAAAGTGGCGGGCGTTGTGCCGCGCGGCACGGGTGCTAATGAATTCAACCCCGATAACCATATCGAACCCAAAGAGCAGAAGAAAATGGATGATTTTATCCACTTCGCCATGGGCGCGGCGGATGAGGCGATCAAGGATTCGGGCATCGACCTGAGCACAGACGAGAAGCGCACGCGCGCTGGCGTCATGATCGGTTCGGGCATCGGCGGCTTGCGTGCCATCGAAGAAACGGTGCTGATGATGGCAGAAAAGGGTCCGCGTCGCGTGAGCCCGTTCTTCATTCCGGCATCGCTTATCAACCTGGCTTCGGGCCAGGTGAGCATCAAGCACGGCCTGAAGGGCCCCAACCACGCGGTGGTAACCGCGTGCAGCACCGGCGCGCATGCCATTGGTGATGCGGCCAAGCTTATCCAAAGCGGCAAGGCCGATGTGATGGTGGCGGGCTCCGCCGAAGCGACCATTTGCCGCATTGGCATGGCGGGCTTCGCAGCGGCGCGTGCCTTAAGCACCAGCTACAACGAAACGCCGACCAAAGCTTCGCGCCCGTGGGACGAAGGCCGTGATGGCTTCGTGATGGGCGAGGGCGCGGGCATCGTGATCCTTGAGGAATACGAACACGCCAAAGCGCGCGGCGCAAAAATTTACGCTGAGTATGCCGGTTATGGCCTCAGCGGCGATGCGTACCATATCACCAGCCCCGCCGATGACGGCGACGGCGGATTCCGCAGCATGAAAATGGCGCTGGAAGAAGCGAACATGCAGCCAAGCGACATCGGCTACATCAACGCGCACGGCACCAGCACGCCCAAGGGCGACGAAATTGAAGCCGGTGCGGTGCGCCGACTGTTCGACGGTGTCGACATGAGCATGAGCAGCACCAAATCGGCCATCGGTCACCTGCTTGGTGGCGCGGGCGCGGTGGAAGCGATCTTCGCGATTCAGGCCGTGCGCACGGGCGACTTGCCGCCGACACTGAACCTTGAGAACCCGAGCGAATCGGTGAAGGGCATGGACCTTGTGCCGCTGAAATCGAAGCACAAGGACATCAATGCGGCGCTCTCCAACAGCTTCGGCTTTGGTGGTACCAACGCTTCGCTTATCTTCAAGAAAGTCGCTTAAGCACTATTCGCAAGTCGCGCCGCGGGTGGGGATGTATTTATTCCCCAGTACTGCGCCGCCGATAGCACCTGCGGTGGTTGCTGCGGTCTTGCCGGAGCCACTACCGAATTGTGCGCCGACCACGCCGCCGGCGATACCGCCGCCAAGGGTGCCCACGATGTTGTTGTCGTCGCACGGGGCTTGTTGCACGGGGCGGCCGGTAGCCGGTTCCATGCGTGCGTAATTGTTACCCGTATTCACCACACGCGCTTGCTGTGCTGGTTCGCGGTCCATGTTCTGCACAAGGGTGGTGCCAGCAATGGCGATACCCGCGATAGCGACTGCACCCAGTGCGCCGCCCAGCATAAATTTATGTTCACGTTTCATCACGATCTCCTTTGATAAGTGATACGCAATCAATACGTCGTGGCGACTTAGAAGCCTGCGTGCCGCAGGCAGAAAGATATAAAGGGCGCATTAGGAAAGACGGTGGCGAAAGCGATTGCACGCACAGGAATTCTTGTTCAAGTTCACGCCCATGAAAAATCTCATTCGTCTTTTTGTCGTTGGACTGCTGCTGGTTGTTGGCTTTGCCGTATACAGCTTCTGGGTCTATGGCAGCCCCAGTGTAGCGGCAGACGCGACCGTATTCATCGAACGCGGCACGGGCGGCAAGGCGATGCTGAAGCAGTTGCACCGCGAGGGCCTGTTGCCGCCATTGTGGAAAATCGCGCTGCCGGTGGTGCTTTCGGGCGAATATACGAAATTCAAAGCGGGGGAATACCAGTTCGTCAGCGGGCTTTCGCCGCAACAGGTGGTGGCGGCCATTGTGGAAGGCAAAGTTATCATTCACTCCGTCACCATCGTGGAAGGCTGGAACGTAGCGCAGGTTAAAGCGGCGCTGCTGAAAGAGGAATTGCTGACGGGGGAATTGCCGCTCGTGATCGCGGAAGGTTCCATCGCGGCGGATACGGTGCATTACGAACGCGGTGAATCGCGCGCGGCATTGGTGCAGCGCTTGCAGCAGCAACAAGAGGATATCCTGGACGAAGCCTGGGGCAAGCGTGCCGATGGATTGCCCATCAGCACACCTGAGCAAGCGTTGATCCTTGCCTCCATCGTGGAAGAAGAAACGGGGGTGGAAGAAGAGCGGCGTCGTGTGGCGGCGGTCTACACCAACCGGTTGCGCATCGGTATGCCGCTGCAGGCCGATCCGACCGTGGCCTATGGCGTGGCGCCCGAGGGCATGACGCGCATGCTGACGCGTGGCGACCTGAAGCGTAGTACTCCTTACAATACTTACGTTCACGCAGGGCTACCGCCGGGGCCGATCTGCAATCCGGGCAAGGCCTCGATCGAGGCGGCGCTGCATCCACTGGCGACGGATGAGTTGTTCTTTGTGGCCACCGGCAATGGTGGTCATTGGTTCGCCAAGAACGAGAAAGAGCATCTGGCAAATGTGGCAAAGTATCGCGCTATCCAGCGCAGTAAACGCTAGAGTTTTTCTTTTAAATCCAAGCTGATACTGTTGATGCAGTAACGCAGGCCGTTCTCACCGGGACCATCGGGGAAGACATGGCCGAGATGGGCTTGGCACTTGGCGCAGGTCACTTCGGTGCGCATCATGCCGTGCGAACTGTCCTTGTGTTCGGCCACGGCTTCGCCGCTGGCAGGGGCGGTGAAGCTGGGCCAGCCGGAGCCAGAATCATACTTGGTCGCTGAATCGAATAAGGTTTCGCCGCAGACAGCGCAGGCATACGTGCCCTGACGCTTCTCGTTCACATATTTACCCGTGAACGCCGGCTCGGTTCCCTTCTGACGGGCGATGTACTGGAGTTCGGGTGACAGTGTTTTGTCTGGTTTCATGATATTTCTCATAAGGTTAGTAAAAATGCAACAGGCGGTGGGCCACAGCTGATGCAAATTTGCAACAAATGGCGAATCTTCGCATGTAGGCTTGGGCCTGCGGCACGTGAAGGGTTGCGATTTAGGCGGGACTTCGCCAGAGATAGTGCCGATGCATCGCTGCCGCAAGATGGCGTATGTAGGCAAATACACTCTATTCAAAAACAAGGGAACTCATCATGAAAATGCTCAAAAGTTCGACGATCCTGGCCGCCGTTGGCGTGCTGGCCGCCGCATCGGCAAACGCTGTAGATGCACCGAAAGACGTTGTGAAAAGCACCGGTGGCCGCGTTTGGGTCAACAGCTTCAACAACTGCGTTGTCACCAAGTGGGACGCTGCTACCGATAACTGCGACGCTGGCCTCGGCGGCGCGCTTGAACTGCGCACTGTTTACTTCGACTTCGATAGCGCTGTTCTGACCCCGGCTGCTAAAGCGAAACTGGACGTTCTCGCGAACGGCCTGAAGTCGCAAGGCGCTCAGAAAGTACGCATCGTTGGCTTCGCTGATAAAATCGGCACCACCGGCTACAACGCCAACCTGTCGCAACGTCGCGCTAACGCTGTTAGCCGCTACCTCGCTGGCAAAGGCCTGACCGTTGATGGCAACTACGAAGTACGTGGCCTCGGCGAGACCGCTTCGCAAAGCAAGTGCGAAGGCGTTCGTGGTAACGAGCTGAAGGCGTGCCTGTGGCGCGACCGCCGCGTAGAAGTTGAAGTTGTAAACTAAGGTTTACGACAGCTTCTAAGCTGAAAGAATGAAGGCCCGGTCGCAAGATCGGGCCTTTTTCTTTGTGCGCAAAAAGCAGCTTATGCTTCGTTGGTGCCCGTGGGCGGCAAGCCACGCAGGAGCGATTCGCCGAAGGCTTTGACGTAGCTTTCGGTAGTGATGATGCCGGAGCGTTTGTCGATGTGGTTGGCGTCGACATCCAGTTCTAGGTGGGCGATGTGACGCAGGAAGGCGAAGGCCTCGTTAGCGCCATCGATGCGGCCATTGCCGTTGACGTCGAAGCGGGTAACAAGCTCGCGCACTTTTTCCATCATGCCCTCGCGCAGCGCGTGCAGGTCGATGTTCATGCGGGTGATGGGCGAGCTGTCGGGGTAATGGTCGCGGCTGTCGATGATGCCGTCGCCATTGCTATCGCCACTGGCGAGGGCGACCAGTGTGGCGCCCACGACGCCCATGCCATCATCACCATAGGCAAGGCTGATGGAAAAATTCTCGATGCTGACATCATCGACTTCCGGCGGGAGTGCGGTAGGCGGGGCGCTGTATTTAGGTTTCAGCAGCTCCGAATCGAACAGATACATCTGGTTAGGATCTTCGGGCTCGCGGCGGTCGGCGCGGCGGCGGTCGGCACGACGGTCCGTATCGCTGCCATGTTGATCGCGGGCGCGGCGGGTCTGGTGCGGTTTCTGCTCAAGCGCATGAAGCGCCTGGCGCATTTTATCGGCCTGCTGCTCGAGCACGTGCAGGGCATCGCGCACTTTTCGGGCTTGCTCCTGGACCACGGGGTGCAGTTCGGCGCGGCCCTCGCGGGCATGGTTCAGGATCGGGTCCAGCAGTACACGCATATCGCGATGCGCTGCGGCTTGCTGGATCACCCCGGGTTCGGGGGCCTGGAAGAATGAGGAATCGTCGTCGATGCTCTGTCCCATGCTCAGCCTTTACGAAATATATTTCTCGTTTTTGGTAAGCACATCCTAAGGGTGAATTGGTTAACGAAACGGGAAGTTTATCTAAAATTGCGCGAACTTTAAGCATGCATGTTCGCGTATAGGTTGGTACCCTAGGGATTCACTCGGGAATTGACGAAGCATGCGATTAATGGAATGGTGCCACCGTTTCCAAAACTACCCCAATGGCCGTTATGACCCCCTCAATCCTCGTGTATCTGCCTAGTTTCGTGAAAGTGGTGGAGCTTTCCAGCTTCAGTAAAGCTGCCGTGACGCTTGGTATGACCAAGTCTGCCGTGAGCAAACAAGTGCAGGCATTGGAAGACTCGCTGAAGGTGCGCTTACTCAACCGCACGACGCGCACCGTGCGCCTGACGGATGAGGGCGAGTTGCTGTATCAGCAGGCGCGCCAGATCGTGGATGCGGCCAACGAAGCGCAGCGGCAGGTGAAGAACCTGAACGAACAACCTAGCGGTTCCTTAAAGATCAACGCACCGCACAGCTTTGGTATTTTGCACCTGGCGCCGGCGCTGGCGGATTTTGCCAAGCTCTATCCTGAGATCCAGCTCGAGGTCGATTTCTCCGACAAGTTCATCAATATCCTGGAAGAGGGTGTGGATGTGACCATCCGCATCGCATCGCTGACGGATAGCTCGCTTATCGCACGCAAGATCGGTCGTGCGCAGATCGCCTTCGTGGCGGCACCGGAATACCTCAAAAAGTTCGGTGAGCCAAAGCACCCGGATGAACTCATCAATCATCGCTTCTTAGAATATAGCTACATCGACCGCCCTCGCGAGATCCGCTGGAAGGCGAAAAGCGGCGAGATGGGCATGACCACCATGAACACCGCGCTGCGTGCCAATAACACATTTATGCTGGTCGAGGCGCTGCGCCGTGGCGTGGGCATGGGAATCTTCCCGACCTTTATCATTGGTGACGCCATCAAGCGCGGCGAAGTGGTGCAGGTGCTGAAGGATTACACGATCGATCCCGAGCGCAGCATTTATGCGCTGTTCCCGCATAACCGCCACATGTCGGCCAAGGTGCGGTTGTTCATCGATTTCATCTCGGAACGTTTCGGCGGCACGCCGTACTGGGAAATCTAACGGCTTCGGCTTTCGTCATTTTTTGCGGCTTCATGCGAGCCGTGCATGCCCATTACTTCTGAAAAACCAATCGTGCCGCCGCGCAATGCATGGCGACGCTCAAGGATGCGTTCGGCAAGAAGGCTGCGATCCAGCGGCGTCATGTTGCGAGGGTGGGGCAGGCTATGCATCGCTGCAAAATCAGCCACGCGGCCTTTAACCCGGGCGACCACTTCGCTGGCGCTCACGGTATTGGTGTCGATACTGGTAAGGGGATGTTCGTGCTCGGGATGGGGTAAGGTCATGGGTTCAGCGCCGTAGTGAATAAGCAGAATCTAATCGAGCTTCTTGCATTTGAATATGAAGATTTGGTGACGCGCATGCTGCAGTTGCGAAGGAAAGGTGCGCTTAGATTTAACCAAACCGTCATGCTTGGTGCGCGTGGGGTTTGGTAGAAGTTGTCATCACCTCTTTGGAGCAGAACCATGGTCGACCAGACGAAACCTGAAACTACCCTCGAACCTACACCTGAGCAGGGTAGAAAGTTCCTCAATCACATCGTGCAAAAATATGGCCCGGGCGCAGATGCGTCGGCCTATAAGCAGAACCGTTTCCTCTATGAAGTTTCGCGCGTTCAAGAAGAAGCTGTAGCAGACGCGCCGGTGCGTAGCCGCTAGAGCGGGAACTTGATGGCGTTTGCCGCACATGCGGCTTGCAGTGTGTTGCGCAGCAGGCAGGCGATGGTCATGGGGCCGACGCCGCCGGGAACGGGCGTGATGGCGCCTGCAACTTTTACAGCGCTGGGGTAATCCACGTCGCCGACGAGGCGGCCTTTGTCGTCTTTGCCACCCAGCGGGGGCAGGCGGTTGATGCCGACATCGATCACCGTTGCGCCGGCTTTTAACCAGTCGGCATGCACGTACGATGCTTTGCCGATGGCGGCGATGACGATGTCGCCGCGTTTGACTTCTTTGCCGAGATTCTTGGTTTTGGAGTGGCAGATGGTGACGGTGCAGCTTTCCTTCAGCAGCAGCTGCGCCATGGGCTTACCGACGATGTTGCTGCGGCCGATGATGACGGCATGCTTGCCTGATAGGTCGCCCAACGTTTGCTTCAGCAGCAGCAGGCAGCCTAGCGGCGTGCAGGGCACGAGGCCTTCTTGCCCGACCGCGAGTTTACCCGCGTTCACCACATGAAAGCCGTCGACGTCCTTGGCGGGGTCGATGGCGTTGATGACGGATTGCGCATCGATCTGGCGGGGCAGGGGCAATTGCACGAGGATGCCGTGGACGGCTTTGTCGGCGTTCAGGCGATCGATCTCGGCGAGTAATTCGTCCTGCGTGACGCTGGAGGGCAGGAGGGTCTGGAAGCTGTTCATGCCCACTTCGGTGCAGGCTTTTTTCTTACTGGAAACATAGACATGCGAGGCGGCGTCATCGCCCACCAGCACCACGGCCAGACCGGGGGTGAGCTTGTGCGATTTCTTGACCAGCGCCACCGCGTCGGCCACCTTCTGGCGAAGGGCGGCAGCGGTGGATTTTCCATCAATTACAGTGGCCGTCATAGGATTCATGCAATCTTCATAATCTTGCGGTAGATTGGGCGTATAGCAGGGCTTTGGTCCAGCTACAAGGTTACCCCGTGCCGAAATACGTTCACCGCCATACGCTGCATGCCGATGATGCGAATTTGCATCCGCGGGGCAGCGAACGCGCGAAAATGATCCGAGCATGCTTCACGCTTGCCGACCTGGCGCACGCTGGCGAAAGCCGCAAAAAGATCAACCCGACCATCGACTATATCAGTCACCCCATCATGGCGTACGACATGCTCAATGAGCTTGGCGAAACGGCGGATGGGCCGCTGCTTGGCGCCGCCTTCTTGCATGATGTATTGGAGCTTGATCAGTACCGCGATGATCCTGAGCGGCTATGTCGCGAACTGGTGGTGGAGCTGGAAAAAGAAGGCATACGTCCCACGCGCGCGGAGGCGTTGGCGAAAGATATTTACGGTTTGGTCGATGAAGTGACCAACCCTGCCGTGCGCATGAAGAACAAGGAATTGATGCAGATCGACCATGTGCAGGACATGAGCTTGCGTGCGAAGAAGCTAAAGATCGTTGATCAATGCGCGTCGTTTGTGTGCAACCTGCTGCTCGAGAATGACGAGTTGAAGATCACGTATGACGATGAGCTTGAGTTCAGGGAAAAAGGCGAAGCATTGTGCCTGGCTATCCTGAAATCGGCGCGGGCCAACCCCGAAGAACATGCCGCGATGGTGCCGTACGAAGCATTCGTGCAGCGCTGCCTGTCGCAAATGAACGGCATGTTCGTGCGGCCCGACCAGATGCATATGCTCAAGCGCGAGCGCATGGATACCCGGCACCATTTCCATTTCCATGAGCTGTTCACGGGGCCGGTGAAGATCAGCGGTCTGCTGCCCGACGACGATGACACCGTGGAGAAATTGCAGCTTTATGATTCGGACACGCTGCCGGATGAGTTGGAGAGCGGGAAAGCATTGGGGCTATTGCGCATCGAGTACAATGCCCAAGGCTGCGTGAATAAGTTCTACCTGCATGTGACGCAAGAGCCGGGCAAAGAAGTGGAAGCCAACCGACTGCAGCATGAGTTCACGCGCGAACTGCGCGAGAAACTGCACTGGAGCGAATTGCATGGTTCGCCGGGTGTGGTGCAGCAGGCGGCATTGCTGCCGGGCCAGCTTTCGATCGATAAGAATGTGCGCGTCTATCGCCCGCACCCGGCCATGCAGGCCGATGTCTTCGCTGTTGCCGCATACAATTCCGGTGTGTGCAGTGAGGAAGATGGCGAGTGGATCGTGAAATTCGGGGAAGATGTGCGCAAGCAGTATGCCACCACGCCGAAGACTACGATCGTACCAGAGACGGTAGAAAAGACCGTGGAGTCGCAAAAGGATGATCGGCTGGCGCGGCTGCTGCGTCGCTCGACGGGCGATCTGCCGCGCGAACGCTAGGCGGCGGCGGGAACGCCGCGGCTGGTGCTGTACTCGAAATGATACGCAGTGTCCGGGAAGACGATGTCGCGAATGGCGTGGGCCGCTTGGGCCGCTTCAGCGAAACCACAGAGAATCAGTTTTAGTTTGTGCGGGTAGGTGGCGATGTCGCCGATGGCGAAGATGCCGTGGGCGCTGGTGGCGCTGGTGCCGGGATCGGTCGCGATGTGGTTGCCGTTCAAGTTCAGCCCCCACGATGCGATGGGGCCCAGTTCCATGCTAAGGCCGAAGAAGGCGAGCAGGTGGTCGGCTTCGACTTCACGCACGGAGCCATCCATCGATTTCAAACCGACAGCGGAAAGTTTGCCGTTGTTGCCTGCCAGTGATTCCAGCTGGAAGGGCACGACCATTTCAATTTTACCGGCGGCAACGAGCTGCTGCATCTTGTCGACCGATTCGGGCATGGCGCGGAACTTGTCGCGGCGGTGGACCATGTAAATTTTCTTGGCGAGTTCACCGAGGCTGTTGGCCCAATCGACGGCGCTGTCGCCACCGCCGGCAATAACCAGCGTCTGATCGCGGAAATCCTCGCGGCTTTTTACCATGTAGTGCACGCTGGTGCCTTCATAGGCTTCGATGTCGCTCAAGGGCGGACGGTTGGGGCCGAACGCGCCACAACCGGCAGCGATGATGACGGCTTTGCACTCGATGATGGTGCCTTTGTTGGTTTCGACCTTCCAGCCGCCGTCGCGCTTTTCGACTTTCGTGACCTGCTGGTCGAGGTGGTAGACGGGGTCGAACGGGGCGGCTTGGGCCTCGAGGTTCGTGATGAGGTCTTGCGCATCGATGCTGGGGAAGCCCGGGATGTCGTAAATGGGTTTCTCGGGGTAAAGCGCGCTGCACTGGCCGCCCAAGGCCGGCAGGGTGTCAATGACGTGGGCTTTGATCTTCAGCATGCCCAGTTCGAAAATGGCGAACAGGCCCACGGGACCAGCGCCAATAATGGCGACGTCGGTGGTGTGGGTGTTGCTGTGCGGCATGGTCATTTGACGGATGGCTTTAAAATAGACATACTGAAACTACAACAAAAAAGGATGGTTATGGCCGCTTCGCCCTCGCCTGAAATGCCCTGGCTTACGCATTACCCCAAGGGTATTTCCTGGGCGGAGACCTTCTACGGTAAGCCGTTGTACTATTTGCTCGATGATGCGGCGAGCAAATGGCCGACCAACATTGCGTTGGAATTCTTCGGCAAAGAATACACCTATGCCAAGCTGAAAGAGATGGTGGACCGCATTGCGCGCGGGCTGCAAGGCATTGGCGTGGGCAAGGGAACGCGCGTGGGGCTGTTCATGCCCAACTGCCCGCAATTCGTGATGGCGTATTATGCCATTCTGAAATGCGGTGGCACGGTGGTGAATTTCAACCCGCTCTATTCCGATAAAGAGATCGCCCATCAGTTGAAGGACGCCAAGGTCGAGGTGATGTTCACGGTGAATCTTCGCCTGACCTACGGCAAGCTGGTGCCGTTCATCGGCAATAGTTCGCTGCGCAAAATCGTGATGTGCCAGTTCCAAGAAGCGATGGGGCTGACCAAGCGCGCGCTGTTCACTGCGGCCAAGCAGAAAGACATTTTGAACGCGCCGAAGGATAGCTATCATGTGGCGCTGAACGACTTGTTGGAGTCGCCGGATCTGGTGGTAAGTCCGAACGTGCGCCCCGATTACGATATCGCCGTGCTGCAATATACCGGGGGTACTACTGGCGTACCCAAAGGCACCATGCTGACGCATGCGAACCTCTACAATAACGTGCAGCAATGCACGCGTTGGATGCAGGGGCTTGAACCCGGCAAAGAGACCATGATGGCGGTCATTCCGTTCTTCCATGTGTTCGCGATGACGGTGTGCATGAACCTCGCCATCGCCAGTGGCATGCGCATCATCGTGCACCCGAAATTCGACCTAAAATCGGTGCTAAAAGATATCAGCGATAAGAAGCCGACGATCATGCCGGGCGTGAGCACGTTGTATGCCACCATCAACAATGCCAAGGGCATCGAGAAATACGACCTCACCAGCATCAAGATGTGCATCAGCGGCGGTGGGCCGTTGCCGGTGGATGTGAAGAATAAATTCGAAGAACTGACCAAGTGCAAACTGGTCGAGGGCTATGGCCTCACGGAGTCTTCGCCGGTGACGCATTGCAACCCGCTGGTGGGCACTAATAAGACCGGCAGCATTGGCGTGCCGCTGCCCGGCACGTTCTGCGAGATCATCGACAAGGATGACCGCATGACGGTGATGAAGCAGGGTGAGATCGGCGAGATCTGCCTGCGTGGTCCGCAGGTCATGATGGGCTATCTCGACAAGCCCGAGGAGACCGATAACGTGCTGCGCAACGGGCGTTTGCACACGGGGGATCTGGGTTACGTGGATGCGGAAGGTTATTACTTCATTGTCGATCGTTTGAAGGAAATGATCATCGTTGGCGGCTACAACGTCTATCCGCGCAATGTCGAAGAAGTCATCTACACCCACCCCGATGTGGCCGAATGCGCCGTAGTGGGATTAGAGCACCCCACGCGCGGGCAAATGATTAAGGCCTATGTGGTGCCCAAAGAAGGCCGTACCATCGACGAAGCCGCGATGCGCACGTACCTGAAGGGTAAGATGAGTGCCTATGCCGTGCCGCATGCGGTGGAATCACGCGAGTCGCTGCCGAAATCGATGATTGGCAAGATCCTAAAAAAGGAACTGGTCGCCGAGGAAAAAGCCAAAGGCCACACCTAGGAGCGTTAAAACGCTCCTAGGTGTGCGTTATTTGCGCTACTTGTTACGCAGCAGATGGAGCTGCACTTTATCATAGCATTGCTCATAGATAGATTCGCGCTTACCCACTTTATCGGGTGCGATATTATCCTTGTGCGCGGTGACGCAAACACCAACCAAATCGTCGATAATCGCCGGCACCAACACGCTCAGGTTTTTTTTCCATGTGAATGTTCCGGCCTGCGAATCCCAATTCACATTGGCACGGAATGCGGCAAGCATTGGATAGAGCCAGCCATTTGGAACACGATGGTGAATCGTCTTGCCAATGAAGGGCAGCGAGATGTTTTGGTTGGTGGGGGATGCAGCACGCGCATTTCCAGTTTTCATGCGCCCATATTCGAAACCTACACGCTTAGCGGCATCGCGGGTTTCATAACGGAGCATATCAGCCAATTGAAGGATTTCCGGCAGTTTAGGTACCAAAATATCAAGTGCTGATGGCTTTTGGGCCAAATCTGCTTTGTACAGCTTCAAACCATTCTTTGTTTGGTTGTATAGTGCGTGTGGGTGCTTTTTTTCGCTAAAGCGGTCACCATTAAACATTTCAAGCAAGACCAACACATCGGTGATGTACACATCACCTTCATCACCTTGAAAATAGGCGATATGTTTTTCGCCAAGTTGTCCTTTCATCACTTCCTGGATGCGACCGAAATGTTCACGCAGGTTGTCTAGCGAAGGGTCATCAACTTGCTTACTGCGATTTAAGCCTTCAGCCATTTCTGGAACCTTGGCCGGATCGATGCCACTAAGCAAATGCACGCGGACATATGCCTGATTTAAGGCTTCCAAGTCTACCTCATCGGCGGATTCAATCGCTTGGCGAATTGCGGCAAACGTATGGCCTCCGTTCACGATGCCGTGACGAGCTTTATCGTTAAGCTTCACCGTCAGCAAGCCTTGCCCCCCGGGTGCTTTGCCATGTTCAGCGCTCTCAACTAGCAAATAAATGCCCTGATTTTTGAGGGGCATGTCATCCGGATTTTCAAGCAGTGTTGCAGTGATCCCTTTCGCTACTGGGCCGGAGAGCAATCCTTTGGTATTACGATTGGGCACTCGAGGATTTACCTCCATGAACTGTTCAAGTTCGGGAGGCAGCTCTGTCACTTTAACGAAGCAATCACCTAATTTGCCCGCAGATACTCCGGGGATGGGCAGGCTACGATACTCTTGAGTGGGGATAACGAACGTGAGTTCGGTTGCAATTGCGTCTTTAAGACGCACGACTTTGGTCGATGTCATTTTAGTCTCCATTTGATAGCAAAAGGCTCTGCCCGTTGCTGTGAATGTTCCGCAAGCACTATGCCGGTGGAACACAGCTTTGTTACTTGAGTGGATGAAAAAAGTCAAATTGCCTTTGATTCAATGGGGCTGATGCCCTATGAAGCGCGCATTCACAGGGAGATGACCATGGCCAGCGCCGCGAAGAAGACTGAATTCACCGATTTTAAAGTAGCGGATATTTCGCTCGCTGAATGGGGTCGTCGCGAGATCGCGATCGCGGAGACCGAAATGCCGGGCCTGATGGCGCTGCGCGAAGAATACAAAGGCAAGTCGCCGCTGAAGGGTGCGCGCATCGTGGGCTGCCTGCACATGACCATTCAAACGGCGGTGCTGATGGAAACCCTCGTTGAGCTGGGCGCAGAATTGCGCTGGAGCAGCTGCAACATTTTCAGCACGGCGGACCAGGCGGCGGCGGCGATGGCTGCAGCCGGCATTCCCACCTTCGCGTGGAAGGGTGAGACGGAAGAAGAATACGAATGGTGCATCGAGCAGACGCTGCGCGGCCCTAATGGCTGGACGCCGAACATGATCCTGGATGATGGCGGCGACGTGACCCTCATCATGCACGAGAAATACCCGGAGATGCTTAAAGACGTGCGCGGCGTATCGGAAGAAACGACCACCGGCGTGCAACGCCTGCTCGAGATGGAACGCGATGGCAAGCTAATGATCCCGGCGTTCAACGTGAACGATTCGGTGACCAAGTCGAAATTCGATAACCTGTATGGCTGCCGCGAATCGCTGCTGGATGGCATCAAGGCCGCTACCAACGTGATGATCGCTGGCAAAGTTGCTGTGGTCGCTGGTTACGGTGACGTTGGCAAAGGCTGCGCTGCTGCACTGCGCGGCATGGGTGCGCGTGTTGTGGTGACCGAGATCGATCCGATCTGCGCGCTGCAGGCGGCGATGGAAGGCTACACTGTCGACACCATGGAAGAATATGCTGGCAAGGCCGACATCTTCGTGACCACCACGGGCAACAAGGACATCATCACCATCGAGCATATGCGCAAGATGCGCGACCGCGCCATCGTGTGCAACATTGGCCACTTTGATACCGAAATTCAGGTCGCATCGCTCAAGAACCTCAAGTGGCACAATGTGAAGCCGCAAGTGGATGAGATCGAGTTCCCGGATGGCAAACGTATCATCCTGCTGGCCGAAGGTCGCCTCGTGAACCTTGGCTGCGCCAATGGCCACCCGAGCTTCGTCATGAGCAGCAGCTTCACCAACCAGGTGCTGGCCCAGATCGAACTGTGGACCAACGCCAAAGCCTACGGCAAAAAAGTGTATGTATTGCCCAAGGCATTGGACGAAAAAGTAGCGGCGCTGCACCTGAAGAAGATCGGCGCGAAGCTGACGGTGCTTTCCAAAGAGCAGGCCGATTACCTTGGCGTGAGCCAGACCGGCCCGTTCAAAAAAGACTGGTATCGTTACTAATTCGCTGCGCGAATCAGTAACTTTATTGAATGCTCGCCAATGGCGCGTCCTGCACCGCAACTCGCGCCGCTCAAGGCTGGCGCGGTCTGCTGACCGCGGTTCCTATGGTTAGCCATTGAATCTGCTGGAATTACCGGCAAAATCGCGGTAGGGTCCCCACTCCTTGGGGAACCTGCATGCTCAAATGGTTGAAGCGCGCCAATAAGAATTCGCCGGAGATCAAACTTCCGGACGTGAAAAGCATGGCTGCGTTGCTGAACCCGGATTCGGCGCGACTGGCGCTGGAGAACGAGCGGCTGAAGCAGGAAGTGCGCCGCTACTCCAACATCATCAACACCACCATCAATCCCATCTGGCAGCGCGATGCCGAGTTGAACATCGTGTATTGCAACCTCGCCTTTACCGAAGTGGCCGAGCAGACCGCTGAGAGCGTGATCGCGCTGGGCGACCTTGAGCTGTACCGCGGCCACCGTGCGTTGGGCCAGAAGGCGTGGGAGACGGGCCAGGAACAGCTGGAGCGCCGCCATATCATCGTCGATGGCGAGCGGCGGCTGTACATGATCCGCGAGGTGCCGCTGATCGGCGAGGGCACCATCGGCTTTGCGGTCAATTATAATGAACTGGAACAGGCGCAGGAAGAGATCCAACGCCACGTGAGCGCGCTGCGCGACCTGTTGGAATCCTCCACCAGTGCGATGGCGATTTACGGCAAGGACCAGCGGCTGAAATTCTACAACTTTGCGTTCGTGACGCTGTGGAAGTTCGACGAGACGTGGCTCGATACCGAACCGACCTATGCCGAGGTGCTGGAGAATATGCGCGAGCGGCGCAAGCTGCCCGAGCAGGCGAACTTCAAAGCGTTCAAGGACCAACAGGTGAAGCTATTCACCACATTGATCGAGACGGAAGAGGAATTCTTCTACCTGCCCGATGGTAAGACGCTGCGCGTCATTGCGATTCCGCATGCGCTTGGCGGCATTCTTTTCGCCTATGAAGACGTGACCGACCGACTGGCGCTGGAGCGCAGCTACAACACGCTGATCGCCGTGCAGCGTGAAACGCTCGATAACCTGCATGAAGGCATCGTGGTGTTCGGTGAGAATGGAAGGTTGACGCTTTCGAACCCGACCTTCTTGAAGCAGTGGACATTGACGCCGGAATTTACCGCCAGCGAGCCGCATATCCGCGATGTGCTCATCAAGTGCCGCGAACTGTTCGTGACCGATGACTGGGACAAATTCCTGGTGAATCTGGTGGCGCGGTTCCAGCAGCGGCAATTCTTTGCGCTGCGGTTCGAGCGTAGCGATGGGACCGTATTGGATTGCGCCTGCGTGCCGCTGCCGGATGGTGCGACGTTGCTGAGCTTCACCGACATGACGGCCTCGACATTAGTCGAACGTTCGCTTCGTGAACGTACCGAAGCGCTGGAAGCAGCCGACAAGTTGAAGACCGAGTTCCTCGCCAACATGAGCTATGAATTGCGTTCGCCGTTGACCTCTATCTCGGGTTTCGCGGAAATGTTGCAGAAGCAATATGTGGGGCCGCTGAACGATATCCAGAAAGATTACATCGGCGGCATCTACCAGTCAGCGCAGCAGCTGGCGGCGCTGATCTCCGACATTATCGATCTCGCCACGGTCGAGGCGGGCTATATCAAGATCGAGATGAGTGAATTTGAAATTCGCCCGATGATCGACAACGTTATTGCGCTGCTGAGCGAGCGCGTGAAGTTGAAGGATGTGACGATGACCGTGTCGGTCGCGGCAGATATCATTACGATGGAAGCCGATGAAACGCGCGTGAAGCAGATCATCGGCAACCTCATCAACAACGCGGTGAAGATCACGAAATCCAAAGGCCATATCGTAATCGATGTGGCGCATGGCACCTTGCCCGACGGTGCACGCGGGCCGGTGGCTATTACTGTGCGCGATGATGGCCCGGGTATCGACCCCGAGCGGCAGGCGCATCTGTTCGACCCGTTCTTCCATGGCAGCTTGAAGCAGGGTGCGGATGCTGCACTTGGCCTGTCGCTGGTGAAGCGTTTCGTCGAACTGCATGGCGGCGAAGTGAGCGTGGAATCCGAACCTGGCAAAGGCACCAGCGTTCGCTGTACGTTCCCGAGTGGGCGCGCGCGCTAGTTAGCTTGCGTTGGCATATTCCTGCGCGGCGAGCATGGCATTCATGACGCCGGTATCGACCGGTGCATCGACGAAGCCGAGCTCGGTCTTATGCTCTTTCTTCATTTGTTCGTTGATGGCTTGTTTGAGCATTTGCTGCACCTGATCCATGATCGACTTCAGCACGGCGAGCTGCTCTTCGGGCGGCATAGCGGCGAGGTCCTCGGTGGTGACGCCTTTGGAGGCCATCACCTGCTCGGTGATCTTCTTCTTCATCATCTCGATCTTGTGCTCGAGCAGGCTTTGCACACCGTTCTTGGTGATCTTGCTCATGACTTCCTCGGGTGTTTCCTCATCAAGGTTCAAGTATTCGGCAAAAGTTGCCTCCAGATGCTCCTTTTCGCGCAGTTGTGCGCTGGTGAGACCCATCGATTCACCGAAAAAACTGTTATTTACCAGCATTTGACCCTCCATCCTTTTGATATAGATATGCAAGTTGCATGCCTGAATGGCATTCGCTACACACACGAATATGAGCACGCATTACATCCTCACGCTTTCCTGCGCCGACGCGCGCGGTATCGTTGCCGCCGTGAGCGGTTTTCTGACCGAACAGGAAGGCTTCATTATTGAATCGACGCAGTTCGGCGATCCATCGACCGAGCGCTTCTTCATGCGCGTGCATTTCTCGGCTGGAAGCAAAACGCCGGACTACGAAGCGCTCATCCATAAATTCTCCGAAGCGGTGGCGAATCCGTTCCGCATGGAGTGGGAACTGCATGACGCTGGCCGTAAGGCGCGTGTGCTGGTGCTGGTCTCCAAACAACAGCATTGCTTGAACGATCTGATGTTCCGCTACCAGACGGGCCAGTTGCCAGTCGAGATCGTGGGTGTGGTGAGCAACCACGAGGACGCGCGTGGCCGCGTCGAGTGGCATGGCATTCCGTATCACTATCTGCCGGTCGATGCAGGCAGCAAAGCGGCACAGGAGGCGCAGATCCTTGAGATCGTGGAACGCGAGGCGGTCGATGTGGTCGTGCTGGCGCGCTACATGCAGATCCTAAGCCCCGAGCTTTCCAAAGCGCTGCGCGGGCGCGCTATCAATATCCATCACTCATTCTTGCCGAGCTTCAAGGGTGCCAAGCCCTATCACCAGGCCTATGCGCGCGGCGTGAAGATCATCGGCGCCACGGCGCATTATGTGACGGATGATCTGGATGAAGGTCCGATCATAGAGCAGGAAGTGACGCGCGTGGACCACAGCTTCTCGCCAGAATCGCTGACGGCGGTGGGGCAGGACATCGAAGCTGGCGTATTAGCGCGCGCGCTGAAGTATCACGTGGAACACCGCGTGCTGCTCAATGGTGCCAAGACGGTAGTGTTTAGATAGATTTGAGTGCGCGCTAACGCGCGTGAAAGGGGGCAAACCACCCCTTTCGTCGCTAACCGCTCCTTAACCCCCTCGCGCGGCGGCTCGCGCTTTGCACTACGCAAAGCAGGAACTAAGCCGCTTGAGAATGTTTATGCGGGTGCGCCGTTGGTGAGGAGGATCTCACCGAGCAGGTCGATCAGGAAGTTCAGCAGCAGGATCAGAAGTACCGGCGAAATGTCGAAGGGGATCTGCGGCAGGTATTTGCGCAGAAGCTTGCGAATGGGGCTGAGCAACGGCTCGAGCAATTTGCCCAGTGTGCCGTGGACCCGCTGCACCAGCGCATTGTGCCGATTCACGATATCGAAATGGATCAAAACATCCAGCACCACGTAGATGAAGAGGGCCAGATTGATCAAAAATACGATTTGATTCAGTAGGTTAAATACTGCGTACATGGCTTTCAGTGTCCCTCTTGTGCGGGTGGTGTTTTTTTAGTATAATCAGGGTGCAATGTGAGTGGCAAGAAGGGGTTTTCCCAATAGGTCATTTCGTCGCATGCGCCCACTAAGAGGTGCATTGAACACACAATTCGCATGTACGCGAATAGGAGCTAGTACCATGACGGTCTCGACGATTACCGGTATTCCGGCGGACGTAAAACGTGCGCTTGAAAACAATAACCGGTCAAGCAACACAACCAACAGCATTGAAAAAGCGCCTTCGCAAGCAAGCTTGCCCAAGGACATCATCAACACGGCCGATCTCGCACCGGCTTTGGATGTTCCTGCAGCAATCGCGCAAACGCAGGTGCAGAATCGTGAAGCGGCGCGCTCGACACTGAGCGATGCTGATTTCGAAGTGCTGGACCAGCAGGCAAGTGCGCAACAGCAAGTGGCGGCCCAGCCCGCGCGTAGCGTTGCTGCGCAGGCGACCAAGCTGCCAGCCGACCTGCTACAGCTCATCAACGAATAATTCCTTTTAGGAATGCATTCGGTATAATGGCGTGATGCAACGCGGTTTTTCGCTCGTCGAACTTTCTATTGTCCTTGTTATTCTGGGCCTGCTGACCGGCGGCATTCTGGCAGGACAATCGCTCATCCGCGCGGCGGAGCTGCGGGCGGTGAACAGCGAAGTGCAACGCTATAGCGCTGCCGTGTACTCCTTCCGCGACAAGTATTTCGCCTATCCGGGCGATATGACCAATGCGACCAACTTCTGGGGCGTTCAAGATCCGACCCCGGCCACCTGCGAAATGACCGCCAGCAGTGGGCAAGCCACCTGCAACGGCAATGGCAATGGCCAGGTGGAGGACGGCTCCTATACCAGCGGAAGCGAATCGTATCGCTTCTGGCAGCATTTGGCGAATGCGGGACTCATCGAAGGGCAATATAGCGGCATTGCCGGGCCCGGCGGCACCATGCACCATGTATTGGGAGTGAATGCGCCGCGATCCAAGATATCCAACAGCGGTTGGGGGTTCAGCTATCTTGGCTTCTGGGCAGCGGGCGACCCCACGACCTACGCGGGCGATTGGGGTAATTTGTATTGGTTTGGCAGTGTCGGTGCGATCAATAACCGTCCGCAGTCATCGGCGCTGACGCCAGAAGAGGCATGGAACATCGACACCAAGACCGATGATGGACGCCCAGGATTGGGTAAGGTCCTGATGCGTAGCGACAACGCTTGGGGCAATGCCGCTGCCTGCAGTACTTCGACCAGCCAAACGGATTATAGCGGTGATTACGCATTGACCGTGAAATCGAAGGTCTGCGCCCTCATGATCCGCAAACAATAAAAGAAATCAGGCGCTGCATCGCTGCAGCGCCTGAATCCATTTGCGTTCGGCAGGAACGTTTTATTTGCGTTTGTTGACCGCTTGGAATTTGCGCGGACCTGAACCGGTGAAGAGCTGGCGCGGACGGCCGATCTTCAACGCGGGATCTTCGATCATCTCTTTCCACTGCGCCATCCAGCCCGCGCTGCGCGCTACGGCGAATAGTACGGTGAACATGGCGGTGGGGATGCCGAGCGCCCGGTAGATGATGCCCGAGTAGAAATCGACGTTCGGGTACAGCTTGCGGTCGATGAAATACTGGTCGCTCAAGGCGATGCGTTCGAGTTCCATCGCAATTTTCAGCAACGGTTCGTCTTCCTGGCCCAGCTCTTTCAGCACGTCGTAGCACGCCTTGCGCAGCACGGCCGCGCGCGGATCGTAGTTCTTGTAGACGCGGTGACCAAAGCCCATGAGGCGGAAATTGTCGGTCTTGTCTTTCACGCGCTTGATGAAGTGCGGGATGTTCTTCACATCGCCGATCTCTTGCAGCTGCAGGATGACCGCTTCGTTGGCGCCACCATGCGCGGGGCCCCACAACGATGCAATGCCTGCGCCCATGCACGCGAACGGGTTGGCACCCGAGCTACCGGCGAGGCGCACGGTGCTGGTGGATGCGTTCTGCTCGTGGTCGGCATGCAGGATGAAGATCTTCTCCATCGCATCGGCGATGACAGGATTCACCACATACGGCTCGGCCGGGGTGGCGAACATCATGTGCAGGAAGTTCTCGGCGAAACCGAGATCGTTGCGCGGATACACGAAGGGCTGACCCACGGAGTATTTGTAGGCCATCGCTGCCATGGTCGGCATTTTTGCGATGATGCGAAGCGCCGCGAGTTCGCGCTCCTCGGGGTTATGGATGTCGAGCGAATCGTGGTAGAACGCCGACAGCGACGCAACCGCGCCCACCATGATGGCCATGGGGTGCGCGCGGCGTGGGAAACCGCGATAGAGGAAGTGCAGCTGCTCGTGCACCATGGTGTGGTGCGTGATGCGGTAGTGGAACCACTCGGCCTGTTCCTTGTTCGGCAGATCGCCGTAAAGCAGCAGGTAGGCGGTCTCGAGGAAGGTCGACTTGCTGGCGAGGTCGGCGATGTCGTAACCGCGATAGCGCAGGATGCCCTTGTCGCCGTCGATGTAGGTGATCTCTGAATCCGTGCTGGCGGTGCTCAGGAAACCCGGGTCGAAGGTGAAGTGGCCGGTGCTGGCATACAGCTTCTGGATGTCGATGACGTTGGCGCCTTCGACGGCTTTGTAGATGGGGAACTCGACGGGCTTGCCGCCGTTGATGGTGAGCTGCGCCGAGCCTACGGTCTTGTAACGCGAGGCGTTCTCTTTGCGCGGGGCGCTAAGGCTGGTGGGGCGTTGCGGGCAACCGCTGCTGCGGCCACGCTTACCAGGAATTTTTTTAGCCTTGGCTTTGCCCTTGGCGGGTTTCGCTTTGGCAGTTTTCTTTGCGGCTTTGGCCATAAGGGCGCTCCATCGGTGAATATGGATGGACGCTAGGCGCTCTGCCTGCGGGCCGTCAACGCGCCAAGCGTTTGCGTGGTGCTTTGGTCGCAGGTTTTGCTGCACTGTTGC
>JBEIOT010000069.1:0-8956 GCA_040377415.1 Azospirillum sp.
AGCCCGCGAAGCGGCGCTTCATAGCGAGCGCAGTAGCGCGAGCTGGAAGCAATGAAAAGGGCATCTTGAGCACCCTAGTGCTCAAGATTGCTCCAGATGCGTTTTTTGGCGAGATAGAAGAACCCTGTCATGATGCCAATAAAGATCATCACCTTCAGGCCCATGCGCTTGCGCGCTTCCATCTCGGGTTCCGCCGCCCATTGCAGGAAGTTCACGATGTCGCGCGCCACTTGCTGCTTGGTCGCTTTGGTATCGTCCTGGTAGGTCACCTGATCGTCGGCGATCGGCGGTGCCATGGCGATCTGACGGCCCGGGAAATACGGGTTGTAGTGCATCATCTTGCCCATTTCGGTGCAGCTTTCGACTTGCGTCTTCTTGCCGTCGACTTGCGCTTCCGCGTGGGTAATGGCCGAGCACTGGAAGACCTGGCCGACCGCATGCGGGGCTTTCTCTTGCGCTACCGGCGCTTCTTCTTCGCCTTCTTTGGCGTCTTTCTTGTCTTTGGCTTTCGCCTCAACTGCTGCCGCTTCTTCCGCCTTCAGCGCTTCCGCTTCTGCCTGCGCATCAAGCGCTGCTTTGGCTTCGTCGCCGTCCAGATGCGCGAACTTCACACACGTACCATCGGTCACCGCTTCGCAGCGATAGGTCGGCGCTTGCGCGTAGCCGGTGAGCAGCGAGTAGACATAGTTCGCGCCATCCGGGCGGGCTTTGATCATCAGCGACAGGTCCGGCGGCAAAGCACCGTTCTGCATCGCACGCGCCGCTTTGTCGTTGGCGTAAGGCGAGGGGAATTTATCGCTCGCGCGACCCGGGCGTTCAAACATTTCGCCGTCGTCGTTGGGGCCATCATTGACGGTATATTCCGCCGCCAGTGCTTTCACTTCGTCTTCGCTCAAGCCGATTTCCTGCAGGCTGCGGAACGGTACGCGCTTCAGGCTATGGCACGCCGCGCACACTTCGCGATAGACCTGCAGACCGCGCTGCACACTGACCTTGTCATTCTTGCCCAGCACGCCATCGAAGGCCCAGTTCACCTGCTCGGGGTGTTTCACATCGCTCGAAGCGAACGCGACCATCGGCAACGCAACGGCAGCAAGCAGGATAGTGTTACGAACGAATTTCATGCTCATCTCCTAATGCGCCGCGTGGCTTTTTTTCGCCAGCACAGCGGCCGTGATCGATTCCGGCAGCGGACGGGGTTTTTCGATTCGCGCAACCACCGGCATGATGACCAGGAAGTAGCCGAAGTAATAGATGGTGCCGATGAGGCTCAGCAGCGGATAGATGCCTTCCGGCGGCTTGGAACCCAGCCAGCCGAGCATGATGGCGTTGGCCACGAACACCCAGAAGAACCATTTCATCATCGGGCGATAGTTGCAGCTGCGCACGGGAGAGAAATCCAGCCACGGCACCACGAACAGGATCAAGATGGCCCCGAACATGGCGAGGACACCGCCGAGTTTCGATTCGATCACCGCGTCCGAAAGGCCCGCGATGATCATCACCGAACCGATGCCGAGCAAGATGCCGGTCCATTTCCAGCTGAGCGACTTAGCAGGCACGAAGCTTGCGGCCACGTTACCAGCGACCGGTACGCGTTGCAGGCTACGGGCGGTCCACGCATTGTAGCGCAGCGCGAGCGCGCCACCCACGAGTGCCAGACCCGGCAGCCACAGCGGAATATCGAACACGATCGCGCGCAGGATGGCGTAGAACGGCAAGTAGTACCATTCCGGCACGATGTGCGTCGGCGTCACCATCGGGTCGGCCGGCAGGTAGTTATCCGGGTGGCCGAGATAGTTCGGGCCAAAGAACACGAAGCCCGCGAACACGAGGAAGTACAGACCGAAGAAGTAGAAGTCCTTGCTCGTGTAATACGGGTGGAACGGGATTTGATCCTGCGGACCTTTCACTTCGATACCGGTCGGGTTGTTCGAACCGAACGTATGCAGCGCAATGAGGTGAAGCATCACTACGCCCAGCAGCACGAACGGCAGCACGAAGTGCAGCGCGTAGAAGCGGTTCAGCGTCGGGTTATCGACCGAGAAACCACCCCACAGCCACGTCACGATGGGCTCGCCCACGATCGGGAACGCCGAGAACAGGTTGGTGATCACGGTGGCGCCCCAGAAGCTCATCTGGCCCCACGGCAACACATAACCCATGAAGCCGATGGCCATCATGAGCAGGAAGATGATGATACCAAGCCACCACACCACTTCGCGTGGACGCTTGTACGAGCCGAAGTAAAGCCCGCGGAAAATATGGATGAACACGACCGCAAAGAACATCGAAGCGCCAACAGCGTGCATGTAGCGAATGAGCCAGCCGTAATTCACGTCGCGCATGATGTGCTCGACCGAATCGAACGCCACAGCGGTGTTGGCGGCATAGTGCATGGCCAGGAACAGGCCGGTGAGGATCTGCGAGATCAGCATGATGCCGGCGATGGAGCCGAAGTTCCACCAGTAGTTCAGGTTACGCGGCGCCGGGAAATCGTAGACGAGGCCCTTCATGAAGCCAAAGATCGGCAGGCGATATTCGAGCCAGCCGAACGCGCCGGGTTGTTGTTCTTTTTGCGGACCGTGTGCCATGTGCTTAACCAATCTTCACTTTAGTATCGGACAGGAATTCGTAAGGAGGGATCACCAGATTCTTCGGGGCCGGACCCTTCATGATGCGGCCTGAGCTGTCGTAGTGCGAACCGTGGCACGGGCAGAACCAGCCATCAAAATCGCCAGCACCATTGCCCAGCGGCACGCAGCCCAAGTGCGTGCACACGCCCACTTGCACCAGCCACTGCGCCTTGCCTTCTTTGTGGCGCGCCGAATCCGGCTCGGGATCGCGCAGGCCGCTAATGTCGGCGTTGGTCGCTTCTTCAATGTTCTTGGCGGTGCGGTGACGGATGAATACCGGCTTGCCGCGCCATACCACTTTGATTTCCTGACCGGCTTGAATGGGGGTCAGGTCCACTTCGGTGCTGGCTAGCGCCAAGACGTCGGCCGAAGGGTTCATGCTGTCCACGAACGGCCACAGCAGCGTGGCAGCGCCAACAGCGCCCATGGCCTGTGCCGAAAGGATGAGGAAATCGCGGCGGTTGCTATCGGGTGCCGGATGAGCCGCAACGGGAGCCGCGGGCGATTTGGAAGTGGTTTTCGTAGCCATAGATTCTGGTCCCTGTGCGGGTAAATTTTATTGGTTGCTTGCGTGCTAGCCGCCGCAGGCTGGCCTGTCAAGCCATGCTGCCCTCTTTCCACCTGTGTTTCAGCGGCATGGGGAAAAAAGATGCAATCTTGCCATGCGGTTGCTATCAGCTTGGGCCATGCTCAACCTTGTGCTCTTCCAGCCCGATATCCCGCAGAACCTTGGCGCCATGCTGCGCTTAAGCGCCTGCATGAACGCCAGCGTGCACATCGTCGAGCCCTGCGGCTTCCCGTTCGACGACCAGAAACTGCGCCGCGCCGGCATGGATTACATCGAGCACGCCAACTATAAGCGCCACCTGAACTGGGACGCCTTCATGGCCCACCGCGCCGCCAACCCCGGTCGCCTGCTGTTGCTCGAGACCGACGGCGACGTGCCCTATACCGAAATGACGTATGAGCCGACCGACTACGTGATGCTGGGCCGCGAAAGCGCCGGCACCCCGCGCGAACTCTACGAACTGATGGACGAAACCCTCGTCATCCCCATGCGCAAAGGCGTGCGCTCGCTGAATGTCGCCATGAGCGCCGGTATGCTCGTCGCCGAAGCCTGCCGCCAGAAGAATTGGAAATTCGCCGTATGAATACCGAGCAAAAACAGCAGCAAGCCCAAGATTGGTTCCGCGACCTGCGCAACCGCCTCACCGCCCGCTTCGAAGGCATCGAAGGCGGCGCCAAGTTCGACATCACCCCCTGGCAGCGCCCCGAAGGTGGCGGCGGTGAAATGGGCATGATGAAGGGCAAAGTATTCGAGAAGGTCGGCGTGAATATTTCTACCGTCACCGGCGAATTCTCCGAGGCCTTCCGCAAAGAAATCCCCGGCGCCAGCGCCGACCCACGTTTCTGGGCCAGCGGCATTTCACTCGTCGCGCACATGGCGAACCCCAAAGTGCCTGCTGCCCATTTCAACACCCGCATGATCGTGGTGGGCGATAGCGCCCGCGTCTGGTTCGGCGGCGGCGGCGACCTGAACCCCATGGTGCCCAACGACGACGACACCGCCCAATTCCACAACGCCTTCCGCAACGTTTGCAATCAAGCCGATGACGTGAGCAGGGCGAACTCAGCCATGAGCCCGCGAAGCGGCGCGCAGGCATCGCCAGCAGGCGATCTGCCGGAGCCACTAAATTTCTATGCCGCTTTTGCGGCATGGTGCGAAGAATATTTCTTCCTGCCCCACCGCAACGAAACGCGCGGCGTCGGCGGCATCTTCTATGATTATCTGGGTTTGAATAAACTGGGCACCAGCACCGACCTCATCGCCCCCGGCCAGTTCGGCAAAGGCGGTGCGGGCAAAGAAAAAACCGCGAACGGTATGCAAGTGGCCGCCAACGCAGAGATGGATTGGCAGCAATGTTTCGACTTCACCAAAGCCGTCGGCGAGGCGTTCTTGCAGGTCTACCCCGCCATCATCGAAAAACACATGGGTGATGCCTTCACCGATGCCGACCGCGAGCACCAGCTGCGCCGTCGCGGCCGCTACGCTGAGTATAATCTACTCTACGATCGCGGCACGCGTTTCGGTTTGATGACGGGCGGCAACCCCGAGGCAATTCTCATGTCGCTGCCGCCCATCGCTAAGTGGGATTAACTACATCGCGTTCGTGGAGCGCGGATGCCCGCGCGAACCGCGAAGCGAATAGCGTAGCGGGAAGGGTAAGGAGCCGAAGGCGACGAAGGGATGGCTAATCCCTTCAAGGCCGAAGGCCCACTTAACAACCCCTAATCGTCAGCGTGGTTGCCGTCGTTCTTTTGAGCCGAGTTCTCGACATTTTCGCCAAGCTTCTCGGTGTCGCGGCCAAGGCCTTCCATGGTTTCACAAGCGGTCAGCATCGCCATGGTGGCGAGCAACAATGCAGCAGTACGTTTCATAAATGTCTCCGGATAGTAGGTTTGCGTGCACCCATCATGCATAGCTTATGTTCAACGCACGATGGCGCACCATAGCCCAACTTATAAAGCGGGCCTCAAGCCTGCGGCTTCTGGCGCTTCTCCAACCAGATAAGCAGCAGCAAGCCGGGGATCGCCATGCAGCTGGCGATGGCAAAGAACCACTCCCATCCCACCGTTTGCGACAGCCAGCCGCTGGGCGTGGAGAGCCATGTGCGACCGAACGCCGCGAGCGAACTGAGCAACGCATATTGCGTCGCCGTGTAATGCACGCGGCACAGCGCACTAAGATACGCGATGAACGCCGCCGTGCTCATCCCGCCGCTCAAATTCTCCAGCGTAATGCTCGCGATGAGGAAATGGTGGTCCGCCCCCAGATGCGCCTGCACCACCAGCATCAGGTTGGTGAGCATATGCACGAAGCCCGTCAGCAGCAGCGTTTTGAACATGCCCCATTTGGCGACCAGCCAGCCGCCCACGAACGCGCCGATGAGCGTCGCCGCCAAGCCATACACTTTCACGATCTGCGCAATTTCTGTTTTGGTGAAGCCCAGATCCAGCAGGAACGGATTGAACATCACCCCCATGAATGCATCGCCGAGCTTGTAGAGAATGACGAACGCCAGCACCTGCAGCCAGAAGGGTCGCGTCATGAAATCCTTGAACGGTGCCACCACCGAATCGCGAATGAACGCGCCCACCGAATGCGGCAAACGCAGCTCGGTCTCTTCTGAGTCGGTCGTGCGCATCACCAGCGTCAGCACCACCGCCGAACCGGCGATGACCGCCATGATAAGATACGTCATTTCCCAGCCATAACGGTCGGCCAGATACAGCGCGCCCGCACCCGAGACCAGCATGCCCATGCGATAGCCGAACGTTGCCATCGCCGCGCCCGCGCCTTGCTCTTCTTTCACCAGCCGCTCCACGCGATACGCGTCAATGAGCGTATCCTGCGTCGCGCTCAAGGTCGCAATGATCACGCACACCAGCGCCGTCAGCTCCGGCGCATGCGCGGGGTTTGCCAGCACCATCGCCGCCATCGCGGCGGCCAGCAGCACTTGTGTCACCAGCAACCAGGCCCGGCGACGCCCCAGCCATTTATGCAGCAGTGGCACCCGCACCCCATCCAGCAGCGGCGCCCACAAGAACTTCAGCGCATACGGCGTGCCCACCGCCGCGAACAGGCCGATGGTCGTACGATCCACCCCCGCATCACTCAGCCACGCCGTAATCGTGCTCAACGTCAGCAACAACGGCAGCCCCGAATAAAATCCGAGCAGGCCGATAACAAGCAGTCGAGGTTTGAGATAGATGGGGATGTTCATGCCGAACATCTATCAGCACCAATGCTTGATTGTAAAACGCCGAATCACCCACCCCTTCCCGCAAAGCGGGCGGCGTCAAAATGGGCGGAATGCTAGGAGCGATTGTTGGCGATGACCGCAGCGTAGCATCGCTACGTGAGGATCAGCGCCGGCGAGCGTGACGACGCAAGCCGTCCGTTTTCACGCCGCTTTAATAAGGCGGGTAAGTGGGCGCTGGGCACGCGCACCGAGGTGGGTAATGATGTCGCTAGCACATGCACTACCCAAACGACCACACTCGTGCATGGTCAAACCATGCGTGTAACCATAGAGGAAGCCCGCGGCATACAAGTCACCCGCACCGGTCGTGTCGATCACCTCATGCACCGGCACTGCATCCACTTGCGTGCGCGTACCTTTGTTGAGGATGATGGAACCGCGCTCGCCGCAGGTCACCGCGACCACTTCGCACTTGTCCTGCAGGATATCGAGGATCTGGTTCAGATCCTTACCCGGATACAGCGACTTCACTTCCGCTTCGTTGCAGAACAGGATGTCGAAATCTTCGTCGACCATTTTCAGGAAATCTTCGCGCGCACGTTCGACGCAGAACACATCGGAAAGCGTGAACGCCACTTTCGCGCCGGTCTCTTTCGCCAGCTTGAAGGCTTTTTGCAGCGCCGCCTTGGTCGAGGGCACGTCCCACATATAGCCTTCGCCATACACGATCTGCGAGTTGGCGATCAGCGACGCGTCGATGTCCGCCTCGAACAGCTCGTTGCACGCACCGATGAACGTGTTCATCGTGCGCTGCCCGTCGGGCGTTACCAGGATGAGGCAACGCGCCGTAGCTTTGCCTTGCTCGGCAGGAGGAGTGCTGAATTCAACGCCCACGGCTTGCAGGTCGTGGCGGAAAATTTTGCCAAGCTGGTCTTTGTACACCTTGCCGATGAACGCCGTGCGCGCACCGAGGCTGGCCAGACCCGCCAGCGTGTTGGCCGCCGAACCACCGGAAACTTCCGTGCTCGGGCCCATTTTATTGTACAGCGTTTCCGCGCGCTCTTCGTCGATCAGGCACATGGTGCCTTTTTTCATGCCCTCGGCGACGATCAGCGAATCGTCGGAAAAGCTAAGAACGTCAACGATGGCATTGCCAATGGCGACGACGTGGTACGGCTTATTTGCTTGGCTCATTATGTTCCCCGAAAACTATTCCAAAAGCTCGCGCGCCCGTGCCAGGTCTTCGGGTGTGTCCACCCCGAGCGGCACGGTATCTACCACAGCCACGCCAATGCGCAAGCCATGTTCTAAGGCGCGCAATTGCTCAAGTTTCTCGCGCTTCTCAAGCGGGCTTGGCGGCAAACTCACGAATTTCTGCAACGCACTGCGGCGATACCCATACACACCGATATGGTGGTAGCGCGGGCCGTCGCCGCTGGGTGCCGTGGCACGGGTGAAGTACAGTGCCGTCGCATGGGCCGCACCTTCCGGCTGCGAGATAATGGCCTTCACCACCGCCGGGTTCGTGTGTTCGTCGGCACGCGTAATAACCGTCGCAAGCGTTGAAATATCAATGGATTGGTCGGCAAGCGGTGCCAGCAGCGCGTGCAGCAATCGTGGCTCCAGCGTCGGCACATCACCCTGCAGGTTGATGATGATGTCGTATTGCCCCTCAGGATCAAATTTCTGCACCGCTTCCCAGATACGGTCCGAACCCGAAGGATGCGCCGGATTGGTCAGGATCGCCTGCCCGCCCGCCTCGCGCACGGCGCTGGCAATTTCTTCGGCGTCGCACGCCACGATCACATCGCCGAGATCCGCTTCCAGCGCACGGCGCATCACATGCACGATCATCGGTGCGTTACCGATGCGCGCCAGCGGTTTACCCGGTAAACGCGTGGCCGCTAAACGTGCCGGAATAACAATCAGTGGGTTCATGGTTGCGCCAAAAGCCTTCTTTAAATACCTAATGCTTGCGGCTGCCAGTCGCCTATGCTAACCGCCTGCCATGACCCGCGTTTTAAGCGCTGGGCAATCGAATTACAAC
This sequence comes from Azospirillum sp., assembly GCA_040377415.1. Lineage (GTDB taxonomy): Bacteria > Pseudomonadota > Alphaproteobacteria > Rickettsiales > UBA3002 > QFOX01. The sequence goes on from JBEIOT010000069.1 coordinate 8,448, forward strand.
CACTACCGAGCACGAGAGATCATGTCGACCAACCTCAATAATAATAAAATCGCCGGTGCCATCCTTCTCGCAGGCCTGATTGGTATGATCGCGGGCAAGGCCACCGAATTCCTCTACGACGGCGGCCCGCAGCACGCAGGTGGTCATCACGACGAGGTGCGCGGCTACAAGATCGACGTGCCGGAAGTTGCTGTTGCTGGCGGCGCTGCTGCCCCCGCGACCGCTGCCGATATCTCGGCCCTCTACGCCACGGCCGACATCGCCGCCGGCGAAAGCTACTTCAGCAAAAAATGTGCTGTCTGCCACAACATCGACAAGGGCGGCGCCAACAAGGTCGGCCCGCATCTGTATGGCATCATGGGCCGTGCCGTCGCCGCTGTGGGCGATTTCAGCTATTCCGACGCGATGAAGAAACACGTGGCCGAAGCCCCCAAATGGGATTGGGACGCGATGAACCACTTCCAGTGGGCACCGCGTAAAGCCGTCCCGGGTACCATCATGGCCTATGC
>JBEIOT010000129.1:0-5932 GCA_040377415.1 Azospirillum sp.
CCGCGCCAATGCCACCGCCGATGCAGTTGAGTTTAGTATTGATATATACACCCACAGCCTCGGCGCGCACCGCGAAGAAACTGCCGCCGAGAAAAAAGCCCATGGCGGGAACATCGTCGACTGGATCAACGGTAAGCCGCTGGATGTCGCGCAGTGGATATCGCGCGCCGCCATCAACCCGCCTTCGATGCACCGCTTCATGAACGCGGCCTACCTTTCGGCGGCGTTGTTCGGTGGCATGAAATTCATGAACGTGCTGACCGGCCGCAACCTGCAGCTCATTCGTTCAAAGGACGTGGCCCATTCGCTGGTAGAAGTGAAAGACATCTGGGCACCGCTGAAACCCATCCTGAAGCCACTGCATGGCCTTATGGAATACACACCGGGCAGCGCCTTGCTGCGTGATCGTTGGCGTCAGTCGGCTCATTTCATTGCGCCGGTGGTGATCGGTGCCGGGGGCACCTACACCGGCTCGCACATGTTCTTTAAAGACCGCATCAAAAAGCTCGAGAACCCCAAATCGCTCGAGGACTACACCGACCGCGTCGCGCTCGAGCAGTCGAAACCCTTCGCAGGCCTTACTGCGCTCACATCCATCTTCAATACCGGCTCGGGCATTCACCTGCTGCCGGTGTTCAACTATTCAAGCAACCTGCACAACCGCTACTTGCTCGCCAGCGGCCAGCAAGTTTCCATGCCGGGTTTGGGCAAATGGTGGTCGGGCAATGCGGGCCTCACCCCGTGGGGCGTTAAAAAATCGCTGCATTATATTGCCAACTACCTCGCCTATAACGACGACGAGCGCCCCAAAGAGCTACCCAACCTCGTTTACTCGGTGCTGGGCAAGCTCTACCCCAAACTGCCGGAAGACGACCTGCTACAGAAAAAACGTGCGTTCATGCATGTCATCAATGAAGTGCGCGACGCATACCTCGTCGAAGGCCATATCCCCACATCCAAGCAGGCCGAACTGGCCGAGGCCATGAAGCAGCTGGTGACCGGCAATGGTTTCGAGCAGCTGCTGCTGCAGATCGGCCTCGATCCCGCGCAGGCCGACCTTGCCAGCAACGGCATGAGCGGCAAGATCGCCAACGTGCTGGGCCAAAAACATGACGTGGCCAAACTCACCGACGAATACCGCCACCAGTTCGCCGCCCGGGCCACTACTTATAATGCAGTCACGCCGCACGACATCGTCGCGGGCAAGGCTGCCAGCACCCAGGTGAAGGCAGAAACCGCCAATGACAATGGCTTAGAGGCTAACGATAACCTGAAGACCCCAAGCAAAGAAGTCTCGGCCACCGGCCACGAAGGCCGCCTTGAAGCGCGCACCCACTCCAAAGGCGCTTAATACGCGGCAGTAGCCGCGCCAGCCTTGAGCGGCGCGAGTTCTCGCACGGCATGTGCGATGGGCGAGCCACCCAATAATCCCCTTGCAATCCCCCGCCCCCCGAGCTATTTAGCCCCACCTTTTGCGGCATAGTGCCGTTGAAGGAATCACACATCTACACTGAGGGCGTCAGGGAGTTCCTGATAACCCGCCGGTCCCGAAAGGGCACTGTGTAGAGAGGACGAACCGGACCATAAGGAGACTACCCATGTCGGCACTTCCCGATTTCTCGATGCGCGAGCTCATTGAAGCAGGCGTACATTTCGGCCACAAAACCAAACGTTGGAACCCGCGCATGGCGCCGTTCATCTACGGCACCCGCAACGACATCCACATCATCGACCTGCAACAAACTGTTCCGATGCTGCACAAAGCTCTGACCGCTGTGCGCAGCACCGTTGCCAAGAACGGCCGTATCCTGTTCGTTGGCACCAAGCGCCAGGCGAGCGATGAGATCGCCGATGCAGCAAAGCGCTGCGGCCAGTACTATGTGAACCAGCGCTGGTTGGGCGGCATGCTCACCAACTGGAGCACCATCCAAGGTTCGATCCGCCAACTGCGTAAGTACGAAGAAGTACTCGCTGAAGGCGACAACTCGGGCCTGACCAAAAAAGAATTGCTGCAAGCCAGCCGCCAGCGCGACAAGCTGGACCGCTCGCTCGGCGGCATCCGCGATATGGGCGGCAAGCCGGACCTGCTCTTCATCATCGACACCAACCGTGAAGAACTCGCGGTGCTCGAAGCCAAGAAGCTTGGCATTCCGATCGTTGCGATCGTGGACACCAACTGCTCGGTCGAAGGCATCGACTTCCCGATCCCGGGTAACGATGACGCCACCCGCGCCATTAAACTGTACTGCCAGCTCATTTCGGATTCGGCCCTCGCCGGTCTGAAAGAAGGCGTGCGCGCTGAAGACCTGAACTTTGCCGCTAAACGCAAAGGCCCGGCTGAAGGCCGCCTGACCGAAGAAGAGAAACTTGCTGAAGGCCAGACCCCGCGCCAACAGGAAGAAGCAACCGCGCGTAAAGCGAACGTGAAAGCAGAAAAGGAAACGGCGAAGAAAGCCGCTCCGGCTGCTCCCGCGAAAAAGGCTGCTGCTCCCGTTGCTAAGTCGAGCACGAAGAAAGAAGCCTTCGCTGAAGAAGCGAAGAAAGCTGCTGCTAAAAAAGCCGAGCCGAAAGCTGCAGAAAAGGCTGACAAGCCCGCTGCTAAGAAAGCTCCGGCTAAGAAAGCTTAATCGCCTTGATACCATGGGGTGGGTTGCATTTCCTGCGATCCACCCCATCTAAGGCACAAGAAATTTAGGAGAGTAGAATGTCTGCACAAGCTGTAAAAGAACTGCGCGAGCGCTCGGGCGCCGGCATGATGGATTGCAAAAAAGCCCTCGACGAGAACGGTGGCGACATCGAAGCTGCGATCGACTGGCTGCGTAAAAAAGGCCTGAGCTCGGCCGCGAAAAAAGCTGGCCGCGTGGCGAGCGAAGGCCTCGTGGCCGTTGCCAGCAATGGCACCACGGGCGCCGTTATCGAGCTGAACTCGGAAACCGACTTCGTTGCCCGCAACGACCAGTTCCAAGCCCTCGTTCACGAGATCGCGCAAGAAGCACTTGCTTCGGGCACCGATATCGAAGCGCTGAAAATTCAAAAAGCCGCCAGCGGCAAGACCATCGCCGAAGAGATCACGGCAGCGGTTGCTACCATCGGCGAGAACATGAACCTGCGTCGCGTTGCTACCCTGTCGGTGAAAGACGGTGTGGTCGCTAGCTACGTGCACAGCGCTGTAAAACCCGGCATGGGCAAGATCGGCGTTCTCGTCGCGCTTGAAAGCACCGGCAAAAAAGAAGCACTCGAAACGCTCGGCAAACAGATCGCCATGCACGTGGCAGCTGCTAAGCCGGAAGCACTGAACAAAGAAGGTGTGGACGCGAGCCGCCTGGAGCGCGAGCGCACCGTACTGATCGATCAAGCCGTTGCCTCGGGCAAGCCGCAAGAAGTGGCCGAGAAAATGGTCGAAGGCCGCATCCGTAAGTTCTACGAAGAAGTTGTTCTGCTGGAACAAGCCTTCGTGATGGACGGCAAGACCCGCATCGCCGACGTGGTGAAAGCCGCTGAAGCCGACGCTGGCGCACCGATCACCCTGAAGGGCTTCGAGCGCTTTGGCCTTGGTGAAGGCATCGAGAAGAAAGAAGACGACTTTGCTGCGGAAGTAGCAAAAGCCGCAGGCACCGCCGCTTAATTCCGGCCGAGCCATCAACATCAAAGGCCGGGGCATTGCTCCGGCCTTTTTTGTTTTTCAGCCAAACTGTCATCATATTGTCATCTTTGAATGTTAAACCCTCTGCATTCACAGGAGCACCCCATGATCCATACCCAGAATGATGCTATTACAGCTGAGCGCACACTTGATCGCCTTTACAGTGATAGTGACTACCGCTATCCGCGCGACTTTCAGCCCTCTATCTGCGGCCTGAATGGCGGTACTGACGCTATTTTGCGCCGCCTGATCTGCGCTGGTGCGCAATGGCTGCACGATAACCCCAATGAGCCACTGGATGGTCAAAAGTTTGAAGAATTCATTCAACTGACGGATGCATTCGTAGGTCACAGCGCTAGCAGCTATGGGGCGGTGGTCAATCATCTCAGTGCGGTTAAGGATAAAGGCTTCGACGGTTACATCGCCGAAATGCGTGAACAGAGTAAAGAAGCTGCAGTGGTTCGGTAAAACCAAAAGGCCGGGGACATTGCTCCGGCCTTTTTTGTTTGCTATAAGAGCTTCATGAAAATCATTGCCCTTACCGCTCTCCTTCTCGTTTCTGCCTGCGCCACCGTCACATCGGAAGCGACGCAAGACATCAACGTGGCCACCGAGCCCAAAGGTGCCGCCTGCGACCTGAAGAACAACGCAGGCACGTGGAAAATCACCAAAACCCCAGGCACTGCGGCCGTTCGTCGCGATTTCAGCCCACTGACCATCACCTGCGCACATGAAGGCGAAGGCCCGCCCATGACGCGCGTGCTTAAGCCGCGCACCCGTGGCCGCGCCTATGGCAACATCCTGCTATTGGGCCTGCCCGCCACCATCGATGCTGGAACCGGCTACGGCTACGAATACGCCCCGGATTCGGTGAGCCTGAAATACCCCGGCAACTAGCGTTCGCGCGGGCCTGCCACGCGCTCGGCATATTTCATGTAATTGCCCGGCCGGCCGAAGCTCGATGCACCAGTTCCTTTTGGCTCAATGCCTAACTTTTCCATCACACGCAGTGACGGCGCATTGTCATCTTTCACCGAAGCAGTAAATTGTTTCATACCCAATTTTGGTGCGATTTCCGCCAGCGCTTCGGTTACCGATGCACCAATGCCCGTGGCGATGCCTTTGTTACGATGGGCGGGCAACACAAAGAATCCGAAACTAGCCGTGCGGGTATGGGGCTTAGACATCACGTTCGCATACGCGATGTAGGGGCCATCTGGTTTTTCTTGAACAAGAAAATCAAACTGCGTGCCGCCCGCCCGAACGTCACCGTTGACGCGCACAAATTGTGCGGCAAGAGTGCCTGTCTGATAGGCTCGTCCGTCCGTCCAAGCATGATCATCTGCCTCGGCAAACGTTTCAAACTTTTCTGGCTCTACTGCATGAAATGGGGTGAAGATAAGCCCACGGCCATTCAATGCCTTGGTCAGGTCTAGTTGGATGCGGTCGAATGCGGTCTTCTTGGCCATAGCTGCATGTTTGCCATTTTAAGGCCCTGCGTTGCATGACATTTGCATGAAGATGAACGCAAATTTACCTTGTAGTTTCACCGTTTCGCGGTAGTTCTAGGCGCGAATTACGGAGTACCCCATGCCGCAGCCCAAGCCAAAGCCCCAGACCAACGCAAAATATAACCGCGTGCTCATCAAAGTGTCGGGCGAAGCGCTGATGGGCGACAAGCAATACGGCCAGGATCTGGGCACCATCCAACGCATCGCACGCGACATCAAAGAAGTTTCGGAAATGGGCGTGCAGGTGTGCGTCGTGGTCGGCGGCGGCAACATCTTCCGTGGCATCAGCGGTGCCGCGGCAGGCATGGAACGCTCAAGCGCCGATTACATGGGCATGATCGCCACCATCATGAACGCGCTGGCCATCCAAAACACGCTGGAACAACTCGGCGTGCAAAGCCGCGTACAGTCGGCCCTCGAGATGCAGCAAGTGGCCGAGCCGTACATTCGTCGCCGCGCCATTCGCCACATGGAAAAAGGCCGCGTGGTCATTTTCGCGGGCGGCATTGGTAACCCCTACTTCACCACCGACACCACCGCCGCCCTGCGCGCGAGTGAGATGAACTGCGACGCCCTGCTGAAAGGTACGCAGGTCGATGGCGTGTACGACAGCGACCCCCGCAAGAACCCCAAGGCCGAGCGCTTCGAGACGCTGAGCTACCACGACGTGCTCGCCAAAGACCTCAAGGTCATGGACGCTGCCGCCATTTCGCTGGCGCGCGAGAACCAAATTCCCATCGTGGTGTTCTCCATCCACGAACAAGGTAACTTTGCCCGC
>JBEIOT010000115.1:0-6400 GCA_040377415.1 Azospirillum sp.
CACTAAGCTGCGTTCGTTAAAGAATTCTAACGGGCGACGGGTGATGCGCACCAGTTGACGCGAGCCATCGATGATGACCGTTTTGGCGAATTCGTTCCACGAGTTGGCGAATGTCGGCTGCTTAGCGAACTGGTCGCCCTGTGTTTCGAACTGTTCGAAGAAGACCTGGCGGTTACCGGCCGCTTCGAGGGTGCGGATGCCGCGGCTGACGCCCATTTGGATAGCGGCGAGACGGGCCCACCCATCCAGCAATGCATAGAAGAATACCACCAGGATGATGCCGCAGAAAACATACGGCGCACCGGGTGACGACAGGAACGTGATGATGGATGCCCACATAGTATATACCTCGTTGGCGTCGTTCATAGGCGGTTTATCTTGGGTGGGCAAGGGTTTCGCGCGAAACAAAAAGGCCCGACACAAGTGCCGGGCCTTCGTTGCGTCCGAGCGGGGACGTCATTCTAACGGGTTTTGTCCCATTGCTGCGAGAGCTGGGAGAAGCCCGACAATTTCTGCGAGCGCTGTTGCGGTTGCTGGCCCACGGCGTTCTGTTCTTTGGTACGCGGGGTACTGGATCGGTTCTGTTTGGGGTTAGCCATAACAAATCTCCTTTCAGGTTTCGGCGAGCCTAATTGGAATCATGACCCACGGCTTAAGACGCGCCGACAATGAATGCGTGGGGTAACAAAGACATAGAAGTCAGCGCATAAAAATCCCATTCGGTTGGCTTCTTTTGAAATGCTAATGGGTTGCCAGCAAGCTTTCCAATGCCTGCATGCAATCGGCTTCGTGCGCCGGTTTGTCCCAACGAATGCGATTGATGCGCGGGAAGCGAAGCGCATAACCCGATTTGTGGCGTGTGGAGCGATGTACCGCGTCGAACGCCACCTCGAATACCAGCTCCTTATCCACCTCGCGCACCGGGCCGAAGGTGTTGGTGGTGTGGTGGCGCACCCATTTGTCGATCTGTTTCAGCTCCTCATCGGTGAAGCCGAAATAGGCTTTGCCGATGGGCAGCAGTTGGTCGTCCTTCCACAGACCGAAGGTATAATCGGAATAGTAGGAGCTGCGTTTGCCGCTGCCGCGCTGGGCATACATCAACACCGCATCGACCAGTCGTGGGTCGATCTTCCATTTCCACCACGGCCCGGTGGGTCGACCTGCTACGTAGGTGGAATCTTTCTTCTTCAGCATCAACCCTTCAAGGTAGCTATTGCCTTCGCACTCGGCACGTTTGCGCATGAGGTCTTCGAGATCGGTGAATTCGACCTGTGGCGAGAGCTTCATCGCTTCCGGCCTTTTTTCGTCGACGATGTTCTGCAATAAACGGCGACGTTCGGTGTAGGGCAAGCCCCGCACATCTTCGCCTTCGAGATTCAGCAGGTCATAGACCACGATGCGTGTGGGGTATTTTTCGATGAGGGCCTTGCTGGGTGCTTTGCGGCCCAAGCGCTGTTGCAGCTCGTTGAAACTGCCGAGGTCTTCGCCGGTGCCGACCAGTAACTCGCCATCTACGGTGCCGTGGAAGTTCATGCGCAGCAGTACTTCGGGGAAGGCATGGCCGATATCGTCGCCGGTGCGGGTGAACAACGCTTTGCCCAAATGATTGCTCACCAGCTGCACACGGATACCGTCGTATTTCCACTCGGCTGCATAGTCGGCGGGGCTGATGCGTTTGTAGTGTTCTTCCTCCAGCGCGTGGGCGAGCATGACGGGGGTGAAGGTGAGCTTCTCGGTAACGGTGGGTGCCTCGGCCTTACCTTCAAGCCACGCGAACAACGATTGGTACGGCGCTTCTACACCGTGCCAGAGCGATTCAATATCTTCGATACTTTTGCCACCGAATTTGGCGAGCACTTGTTTGACGAAGCGGGCAGAGACGCCGATGCGCAGACTGCCGGTGCCCATTTTCAGCAAAGCCCAGCGTTGCGGACTGGTCATGTCATCAAGTAAGCCGGTGACGTATTCTGGCAAATGTTCTTTGGGTGTATTCTGCAAGCGGTCGACCACTTGGTGCAGCAGCGGCAACTGCCCCTCGCCCCTGCCCGGCCAGAGATGGGCGACGGTCTCGGAAAGCTCGCCCACATAGTCGTAACTCATCTCAAGCAACGTGGGATCGACGCGTTGACGAATGAGGTCGAGCACCATGCCGCGCTTGAAATGCTTCAACTCCAGCGAGCCCGCGATGATGGCCAGCGCGTAACCACGATCGGGGTCGGGCGTGTTGGCGAAATACTCGCACAGCAGTTTCTCTTTGCCGAGGTTGCTGTGCTCGTAATAGAGGCTCTCGAGCAATGCGCTGAAACGTTTCATTCGCTGTCATCCTCGTAGCCTAACAAGTGCAGCGCTTGCGCGCGAAAGCCCATCTTTTCAGCCTGATAGACCAGGGCGTCGTCGCGGCCGTGGGTGACCCAGACTTCGCTGGCGCCCACATCTTCCAGCGTCTGCAACAATTCGTTCCAGTCGGCATGATCGGAAATTATGAGGGGCAGCTCGACGCCTTTCTGCTTGGCGCGGGCGCGGATGCGCATCCACCCCGAAGCGGCGACGGTCAGCACATCCGGAAGTTTTCGTGACCAGCGGTCATCGAGTGCGGAAGGCGGACATAATGCAATTTTGCCAACAAGGGTTTTGGCGTTCTCGGCAGTGATCTGTTCTAGCCTGCCCAGCTGCACACCATGGCGCAAATAGACTTCGCAGAGTTTCACCATGGCGCCATGCAGGTAAATGACATCGTGATAGCCCGCTGCGCGTAGGCCCATGATGAGGCGCTGGCATTTGCCGAGCGCATAGACGCCGACCAAGTGGCAGCGCTCCGGGAACACACTGAGCGAGTGTAGCAATTTCTGCACTTCATCGTCCATCGGTGGGTGGGTGAAAACGGGCAGTGCGAAGGTGGCTTCGGTGACGAACACATCGCATTGCGTTGGCTCGAACAGTTCGCAGGTTGGGTCGGCCGCGCGTTTGTAATCGCCGCTGAAGGTAATGCTTTTGCCTTCATATTCCAGCCGTGCCTGCGCGCTGCCGAGGATATGACCTGCGGGGTAGAGCGTCACCTTCACACCATTAATTTCATTGTCCTCGCGATAGGGCAGCGATTGCTCGCGTTCGTTGAAATGCTCTTCACCATAGCGGGCGCGCATAATGGCCAAAGTCTCTGGCGTGGCGTAAACGGTGCCGTGACCGCTGCGCGCATGGTCGGCATGGCCGTGCGTGACCACCGCCCGCGCAACCGGGCGCATAGGGTCGATGTAGAAGTCGCCCGGCTTGCAATACACACCCTCGGGCCGCACCTCGATCCACTCACGCGGATGCATCCTTGTTTCTCCTTTATCTGGCACCACTTATATAGGGCTCATGGCACGTGTTCCCAAGTACCTGGCCGAGTGGTTCGCTGCGCAACAATGGAAGCTGTTGCCGCATCAACGCGCTATGCTTGAGCGCTATCAAAACCGTGAATCGACGCTATTGATCGCCCCCACCGGCACCGGCAAAACGCTGTCGGGATTCCTGCCTTCGCTCATCGATATTCATGAGAACGCCTTCAAAGGGCTGCATACGCTTTATATTTCGCCGCTGAAGGCGCTGACGCAGGACATCGAGCGCAACCTGATGAATCCCGTGCGCGATATGGGGCTGAACGTGACGGTGGAAAGCCGCACGGGCGACACAGGCGCGTATCGCCGCAAACGCCAGCGCGAGAAGCCGCCGAATATTTTGCTGACCACGCCGGAATCGCTGATGCTGCTGCTGAGCTATGGCGATGCGCCGGAGATGTTCAAGAACCTGCAAAGCATCGTGGTCGATGAGATCCACCATATGGCGCCCAACAAGCGCGGCGATCTGGTCACGCTGGCAATGGCGCAGCTGGCAGAGCTTGCGCCGCAGCATCGGCGCTTTGGACTTTCGGCTACGGTAGCCGAACCGCAGGTGCTTTGCGATTGGCTGGGGCCGGCCGGCAATCCCGCCAGCCTGCTTGAAGCCAAGCCCGGCAAAGCACCAAAGGTCAGCATTCTGGGGAGCGAGGCACGCATTCCGTATAACGGCTTCATGGCGAAATACGCGATGGAAGACATTATGTGTGCCATCGAAAAAGCCAAGACCAGCATCGTGTTCGTCAACACACGGGCACAGGCAGAACTCGTGTTCCAGCTGCTGTGGGACATTAATAAAGAAGCGATTCCCCTCGGCGTTTATCACAGTTCGCTGACACGCGAGAAGCGCGTCAAAACACTCGCGATGATGGCGGAAGGCAAGCTGCGCTCACTAGTCGCCACCTCGGCGCTGGAGCTGGGCGTGGACTGGGGCGATGTGGACCTTGTGCTGCAAGTGGGCGCGCCCAAGGGCGTGAGCCGTTTGCTGCAGCGCATCGGCCGCAGCAATCACAAGGTGAACGTGCCGAGCAAAGCGTATCTTGTGCCAGCGAACCGTTTCGAGCTGCTCGAGTGCAAAGCCGCCATCGAAGCGATCGGCCAGAACCAGCTGGATGGTGAATTGCCCGGTGACGGTTCGCACGATGTGCTCATCCAGTTCATCATGAACCAAGCATGCAGCGCGCCGGTGCATGAAGCGCGCATCTATGCGACCATTACCCGTAGCTGGTCGTATCGCGACCTGACGCGTGAGCAATTCTCTGCGCTGTTCCGCTTCACGGTGGATGGGGGTTATGCACTGCGTGCGTATGAGCGGTTCCAGCGCTTAAAACTGAGTGTCGATGGCGGCTATATTCCCAGTGATAAATGGGTGGTGAGCCGTCACCGGCAGAATATCGGCGTGATCGTGGAATCGGGCAAACTGAAGGTGAAACGCCTGCACGGGCGCGGCGGAAAGATACTCGGTGAAGTGGAAGAACATTTTGCCCAAAGCCTCGCCCCGGGTGACACTTTCTTCTTCGCGGGGGAAGTGCTGGAATTTATCAGCGTGCGTGACATGACACTGGAAGCACGCGCCAGCAAAGCGCGAGAGCCGCGCATTCCGACTTACGCGGGTGGTCAAATGCCGCTTTCGACTCACCTTGCCGATGGCGTTCGCCATTTGCTGGAAGATTCCTCACGGTGGAACGAGTTGAACAAAGACATTCGCGAGTGGCTGCAGCTGCAGCAGAAATTCTCGCTATTGCCCGGGCGGCAACATTTCCTCATCGAAAGTTTTCCGCGGCAGAAGCTGTTCTATTCGGTGTTCTACACGTTCGAGGGGCGTCGCGCGAACCAGACGCTTGGCATGCTGCTAAGCCGCCGCATGGATCGGCTGAAACTGCACCCTATTACCTTTACGGTGACGGATTATGGGCTGGCCATCACCACCGTGGAACAAGTGACGCAGTCGCATATCGATGCGCTGCTATCGGCCGATATCCTGTTCGATGAGCTGGAAGAATGGCTGGTGGAATCGCCCATGCTCAAGCGCTCGTTCCGCCGCGTGGCGACAATCGCCGGGTTGGTGGAGCAGCGCAACGCCGGCGACCGCAAGACGATGAAGCAAGTGACGTTTAGCACCGACCTTATTTATGACGTGCTGCGCAAATACGAACCGGAACATGTGTTGTTGCGCATCACACGGCAGGATGCGGAACGTGAGCTGCTCGACACCGAGCGACTGGCTGCGATGCTGCACCAGTTCCAAAGCAACATTGCGTTCAAGGCATTGCCCCGCCCCTCGCCATTGTCGCTGCCCGTGATACTGGATGTACGCACCGAGCGTGTGCCGGGCAAGGGTATGGAATTGTTACTGGCGCAAATGAGCCAGCAGGAAGTGGCCGAACAGCTGATCGAGGATGTGCGCCATGAAGTGGCCTAAGGTTCAGTTCCACGGCGTCGAGCTTTGGCTTGATCCGCAAGGAGTGGTGTGGGCACCGCAGTACGGCACGCTCATCGCATCGGATCTGCATTTTGAGAAAGGGAGTTTCCTTGCGCGGCATGGATCACTGATTCCGCCTTATGATACGCAGGACACGCTGGAACGGCTTGAGAAATTGCTGCAGCTATATGCACCGCAGCAATTGGTGCTGCTGGGCGATAGTTTCCACGATCGCGCGGCGTGGCTGCGATTGGATGATGCGATGCGCGAGCGCATCCTCGCCCTCACCCTTGCCGTGCCCACCGTATGGGTGGAAGGCAACCATGATGTGGCACTGCAGGAGCACGGCCTTGGCCAGTTCGTGGCGCAGCATCGGCTGGGTGATGTGCTGCTGGTGCATGAGCCTGAAGAGACAGAGCTGCCGCAAATGGTCGGCCATTATCACCCCAAGGTGCGCCTAAGCATCGGCGCGGGCAAAGTTGGCGGGCGGTGCTTCGTACAGGCGCAGAAGCTGTTCGTGATGCCCTCGTTCGGCAGCTACACGGGCGGGCTGGATGTGCGCAGCCCGGCCTTCCGCGCGGTGTTGGGCGCTGAGGAACCCACG
>JBEIOT010000213.1:0-2830 GCA_040377415.1 Azospirillum sp.
CAAACCATCACAATTGGCACCCCCCATCCCGTGTAGGATGCAAAGGTAGAGGTATCTTTGGCCGACGATGTGAAACAATCCGCTTCTGACTTGCCGCGTGAACAACGCGCGCCCGATGACGTGTTCGCGCCAAAGCACGCCAAGACCTATGGCGAAAAAAAATTCAACTTCCTGACCTACAACGCGATCGGCTACATCACCAATGCATTGCTCAGCGTCGGCGCCATCTGGTGGGTCGAGCGCACGCACAACGGCGACAAGATGATGAAGGGCTTCGTCAACCAAGTCAGCAAGATCCCGAAAGTGAATGCCGATCAGGCGCAATTCTACGCTACCAAAACCTTCTTCCTCGCCGGTGGCTTCCTGGTCATGCCGGTCATCAAGGCACTGGAAGACCGCAAGCTTGACCTGGTGAAGAAATGGAACCGCCAGCATTATGGCGAGCAGGCGCAGACCGATCCGGACATCGTGAAGTCGGAAAACGAAATTGCCGGCGCGCACAAACAAAGCTGGAGCTCGGTGCTCAGCAGCCGCATCATCGCTCTGGTCCCGTTCTATCTCGGCTACTGGTTGGTGTGGGACAACAAAAGCCCGCTCAGCCGTTTCAGCAATTCAAAACTAAGCGAGATGTCCCCATCGCAGGTCGCGCACGACGTCAAATTCAAAGCATCAGAATTTAGTCAGAAAGCATCCACAGGAATTTACATCGACCGCCCCATCGCCGCGTTCTCGCGCTTGTTCGGTAAAGCCGCGGCCAAGCTGACGCGCAATACCGAGGCGGTCGAGAAGATCGCCGAGATGAGCGAGAAATATCCCGGCATGGTAAAACACGGCCTTAAGGAAGTTGCGAAACCGGGCGTCATAGCCCCAAGTCCTGACCGTGACCCTGCGCATGTTGCGCTACCGTATTATGTGGTCAGCGAGGCCATTACCTCGGGCATCGTGGCATGGGGTGTGTTTGCACTCACGCGCGTGCTAGGACCCATCCTCGGCAAAAAGCCGGAAGCACCTGCTATGCAAAAAACTGAAGTAGCGAGCATGGCACCAGTTGCTAGTACCGCGCCGCAAGAAGCCGAACAAAAGAAAGATACGCCGAGCCTAAAGGTAAGCGCTATCGAACACCACGCCACGGCTGCGCACGCGCAGCATGCCGCTGCGCGTCACTAGCGTTAGATAACGCCGAGGCGTTTGCCGACCTTCTCTAATGTATCGAGTGCGAAGTTGATCTGTTCATCCGTCAGTGATGCACTCATCTGAATGCGCAAACGCGCTTCGCCCTGCGGCACTACCGGGAAGCCAAAGCCGGTAATGAAGATGCCTTCCTTCAGCAGCTCCTGGCTCATCTTAATAGCGAAGGCCGTTTCGCCCACGATGAGCGGCACGATGGCCGATTCACCTTCCAGCGGTTTGAATCCACGTGCTTTAAGTCCATCACGCATCTGCTTGGTGATGGCGTGCAGACGCGCAATGCGCTGCGGCTCGCGCTCCAACACTTCAATGGCCTTCATCGCACTGGCCGCAATGGTGGCGGGCAGGGCGTTGCTGAACAATTGCGGACGCGACACTTGGTTGAGGTAATCGATGAGTGTGGCCGAACCGGCAACATAACCACCCGCTGCGCCGCCGAGCGCTTTGCCCAACGTGCCGGTCACGATGTCGATGTCGCGCTCGCAATCGAAATGCTCGGCCGTGCCGCGGCCATGCTTGCCCATCACGCCCACACCGTGCGAATCATCAAGGATGATGGCCGCATTATATTGGCGCGCTAGTTTCACGATCTCCGGCAGCTTGGCGATATCGCCTTCCATGCTGAACACGCCATCCGTCACGATGAAGATGCGACGCGCGCCTTGTGCTTCCTTCAGCTTGGCTTCCAGCTCGCTCATATCGGAATGCTTGTAGATAGCACGCTTGGCTTTGCTCATGCGGCACCCGTCGATCAGCGACGCATGGTTCAGCGCATCGCTGATGAGGTAATCCTCCGCACCCGCGATGGCAGGCATCAGCCCGGTATTCGCCGCCCAGCAGCTCACATACGTCAGCGACGCTTCCTGGCGGTGCAGGCGCGCGATGGCTTTTTCAATTTCATCATGGATCGAGAACGTGCCGCAAATGAAGCGTACGCTCGCCGTACCGGCACCATATTTGCTCAGCGCTTCCTGCCCAGCCTTGATGAGTTCTGGGTGATTGCTCAAGCCCAGATAGTTGTTCGAGCTTAGCACCAGCACCTCGCCGGATTTCTCCTGCATGCCCACGCTTGTGTCCATCGGCCCCGTAATGTGGCGGAAGACTTTCTTCGTACCCGCTTGCTCCAGCGCAGCAAGTTCGGCGCGCAGCGATTCTTCAAGCGATGAAGTGGGGGCAATGGCTTTGGCGGTGGCGGTCATGTTATTCACTCCAATCAAGGATGACTTTTCCCGAGTTCCCCGAGCGCATGATATCAAAGCCCTTTTGGAAATCGGTGTAGTGGAAACGGTGAGTAATGATGGGTTTAATGTCCAGGCCGCTCTGCAGCATCGACGTCAGCTTGTACCAGGTCTCGCCAAAACGGCGGCCATAGATGCCTTGAATGGTAAGGCCGCGGAACACCACCACATCCCAATCGATGCTGGTCTTCTCGGGCTGGATGCCGAGCATCGCAATTTTACCGCCATGCGCCATCGACCCGATCATCTGGTTGAGGCCCGACGGATTACCCGACATTTCCATGCCGACATCGAAGCCCTCGGTCATGCCGAGTTCTTTCATCACTTGTTGCAGGTCCTGCGTCTTCACGTTCACCGGCGTCGCACCCATGCTTTTGGCAAGGTCCAGGCGATAATCGTTGATG
>JBEIOT010000122.1:0-6231 GCA_040377415.1 Azospirillum sp.
ACGGCGCTGCTGCTCTTCGCCAGTTTCTTTGCGCCCGGCACCAAACCCGCGCGCGCCGTGCTGCACTTCATGGACTTCCCACGCTTCGTCGCCGACCTGCTCGACATTGCCCTCGGCGGCCCCATGCCCGCCGCCCATGGTGGCGCCAACATGCCATGGGTGGGCAAAGGCACGCCCAAGCCCGAGGCCAAACATCTGGCGCGCTGGCTCATCACCTGGGCCGTGGCGCTGCTCATGCTCATGGCCGCCATCCTGCCCAGCCTCATCCAGCTAAGCCACTGATATTTATTACTTGTAAGCCATGACGTCATCGCATGGCTAAAGCCCTTAAGCCATGCGTCTGTCACGCAATCTTCACGCTTCTAAGCCCCTGATTCACCTAGAATGAAATCAGGATTTTATGATTCAGAACGTCGCACATCAGGATGAACAGCAACCACCCATGCCTCCGGCAGCGGGTGTGGTGCCGCACACCCAAACGCAATCGACCCTCGCGCCGACCGCTGAATTCACCCGCATCTTCCTGCTCGCATGGATCATCCGTTACGTCTTCCGCGGCTTCTCCGGTGCCACTTTTGCAGAGCGTGTGAATGAACCCGGCATTCGCTCCACGGTGCTCAACGCACTCAGCGTGCCTGGCCGCGCACTGGAAAAATGGATCGGCGGCGGCGCACCCAAACAAGGCTGGAAACTTCCCGAGCTTGAAGCCGCCACCTACAGCACCGCCATCGGTATCGGCAGTGGTTTCCTTAGCTGGCAATATAGCCGTCTCGTGAAGGCCGACATCCAGAACCTCTTCCGCGAGACCGTGGCCGAAGAAAAAGGCATTCCGCAAGAGCAGGTGACGTTCAAGGACATCAGCGCCAGCGATAACAAAATTATCCAACGCACGGTCGAGAATTATCACGAGAAGAAATGGTCGCGCCTTGGCACCGATGCATTGTTCCTCGTGCTGGCACCATTCCGCTCAGGCCACCTCACCGACGGCTTGCTCGGCATTAAAGGCCTGCAGATCTTCTCCGACACATGGAAACGCAAGACCACCATGTTCGAGGATCTCGTCACCTTCGTGAACAACAAGATCAACCCGCGTAACGGCCTTGGCCAGCCGGTCACGCTGGGCGAAGTGTTCGACCTGTTCCAGCATTACTCCGAAGGCTTCGCGCCGGAGAGAATGTTCAACAACGTACTCAGCAAGAATGCCAGTGGCCGCTGGGCGCACAGCCAACCCATCTTCCAGCGCATCACCGACCTGATGAACGAGACCTACGCTTATAAGCACACCACCCCGGCCGATTACGACGCCGCGAAAATGAGTGGTTCGGATTTCCCACTGCCCAAACTCATCTACATGCTCGGCAACGACATGATCGATCCCGACCAACCGCAGCGCACGCTGGCCTTGGTCGAGATCATGAACGCCAAAGGTGGCACCGCGACCAAACAAGCCATGGCACAAATGGACCACGGCACCGCACCCGAAACGGTGCTGCAGCAATTAGGCCTGCACTATGTGGCGCCGGAGCAGAAACAGCACGATCCCAAGGTCGACCCAGTGAACGGCGTGCTCGCCAAAGGCTCGACCATGCAGGCCGACGCGGTGCCGAGCGCCATCGTCGAAAAAGCAGGCCTCACCACGGCACAACTCGCCAGCCGTGCCGCTCACCTCGTTTAAACTTATTGGCTAATGCGTATCCGACCCAGCGAGGTCAGGATCTGCGAAAACGCTTCATCCAGCTGTGCGCCATTCTCTGCAGTATAGAAATTCGCATCGCCCTTACCATTAACGCTGGCACAACTACGCAAGAACGCCACCGCACGATCATAAGAGCCAGGCTCATCTTGGAATTCCTGATCGTTCGGATTAAGGAAGCCAACCGTGTACACTTGCACGCCACTGTTTTTCAGTTGTGTGCAAACCGGTAACGTCGCATTCGCAGCAGGATTGCAATATCCTATACCATTGCAACCAGAACCATCAGTTCCACTTGAGCCAATAGGCCCATTCATCGTGGGCTTACCATCAGACATCAGAACGACAGCTTTAATGTGGTTTTGATTAAAATTGGCCGCGAAAGTATTAGCCTGTGTCATGCCAGCTCGAGGATTAGTTCCACCCCAAGCACCCATGCGATTTATCGCTTGGCGCAGCACAGTCGTATTAGTTGTAAGTGCTTGCGAATAAACCACTCCTTCAGACCACGGCACTAACGCAACGCGACTGCCTGGCTCTCCTTCGTCAATGATACGAGTGACAAAATTCAGAGATACGGACCGCAGCGCATTGAGTCGCGAGTTACCAAGGAAGCCAAATCCACGAATTGTACTCCCACGGTTCGGGTTTGAGGTTTTTATGACATTGACGTTATTGCCCACGGAGCTGCAGTAAGCTGCAGGAGCATCAAACTGACAGTTTGAAGAAGTGTAATTTCTGATTGTTTGTAAATCAGCCAGGTAGTGCGAAAGATAAGTTCTGCAGCTCTCGCGATAATAGGCACTCATTTCAGCAACGCATTCGGGAAGTTTTAAATTGCGCGAGTTTGCGAGGTCCGCTTGAGGCGTGGTAGTAAACGTCGGCGCAGTAGTAGATTCAGCCATCGACCCCGAATTATCCATCACCAATATTACATCATAAATGCTAGCAGCCTGCGTCGCACGATCCACCACCGTGCGGCCCTGCGCTTCAAGGCGATTCACGTCCACATTGCTCACGAAATTGGTTTCGAAGCTGGTGCTGGCATCCACGATGATCTGCCCGCCCACCTGGATATTCGGCGTTGGGCGCACTACGCCCAGATACGTGCTCGGGAAATTGAGGTTGTAATAACGCAGCGCCACTGCGCGGCGTTGCTCGGCCGAGGTCGATTCAGGCAAGCTTGCCGCCGCAATGGCTGCCGCGTCCGACGCATTCTGCAATTTCATGCGCACCAACTGCTGGCGGCCGAAATCGACCCCCGCGCCCGCCACCGCGAACAGGATGAGAATGGCCAGACCCGTGAGCATCAGCACGTTGCCGCGCTGGTCGGTCTTCAATGCAATGAGAGAACGCATGGTCGCTCCTATTCCGGACAACTGATGGTGCCAACACCGGTACAGCCGGTCGGCAGATTCTGGTCAACTCGATTGCCATTGACGCAGCGCATCAGGTTGCGCGCGGTACCGCTGGCCGTGCAATATTCGCGGTTGTTCGCGCGGCAATCACCGCAATCATCGGTGCAGGAACCAGCGCCCGTCACCGTGATGCACTGGCTAAGCACGCGGTCACGCTCCACACATTCATCATAGGTAAATGTCGGCGGCAGGCAGATGAGGTTGCCATTGCGCGGGCGCGAATAGATACGGCGCACCAGCGTCGTCTCGCCCAGCTGGAATGGTATGCTGCTCCCACGTAGCACTTCGGCCAGAATGGGACGGTAGCGGAAGAACACTTCGCTCACGATCATGTTCTCATAGCCCAGCATATTATTGATCTCGGCCGCGGCCTCGCCCGTGAAGGTCGCCGTGCGGTCACGCAGGCCTGCGCCGCTGGCATTCACGGTCGGCGGGGTCAGCCCGCTCACGATGCTGATCGTATCCGCACCGGTATAGCCCCCGGGGCTGGCCAGCTGCCATTTGATGCGCGTGGTGGCGCGCTCGCGACGAATGGAGGAAATGATAATTGAGCCGTTGACGCTGGCGTTGTACGGGTCCATCAGCGCCTGGAACTGGCGGAACACCACGTTGTTCATCTCATCGATGTCGAGTTCGCCATCACGGCGCTCGGCAGTGGCGGGCGTCATCTGGCTCACCAGATCCGCCATCGCATAGGCGGTCTTGTCGACCTTCTGCACCACCAGCATGAAGCGTGTCAGCTCAATGCCTGCAAATAGCACGAGAAAAATCGCCGGCGCGACGAATGCAAACTCGATGAACGCGATACCACCGCGTGCACCTAGGAATCGCTGAATGAAACGCCGCATGAAAATCCTCTTCGTCGCGAATGATAAGCGAGGCAAACCGCCCTTACAAGGCGATTAGTTCGCTGCCGGTTCGTTGCGGAATACCGTACTCGATGTGATCATGACCACGCCGGTGCGCGAACCATCATCACGCTGCGTGCCGATGAGCTGACTCATGAACGGCACCAGCACGCGCCACGGATAGCTCACCCGCACTTCAATTAGCTCGCCCGCTGCGCCCGGTGCGCTTCCGGTCGTCGACTGATAGCCCGGGATGCCATTCACTTCCTCCCAGCCGGGCGGACCGACGCAGGTCGCCACCGTGCTGCTTGGCGGATCCACATTCAGGCAAATATCCGCCACGCGGGTACCGCCCTGCGCCACGGTGTTGATGTTCACTTCCACCTGCTCGCCGTTGATAAGATAGCCCGCCTTCTCGCGTACATAACAGCGGATATAGGCATAGCGGTCAGTCGTGCCCGAGCACGCGCCACTGCCCGACGTGCGCGTCAGGCTCGCCTCGCGGCTCACCTGCATGGTGATCGATTCAATGACCACCTTGTGGAACATGAACAGCCCGAACTCGAGGATACCCATGATAATAAAGAAAAAGACCGGCGCGACGACGGCGAATTCGAGAATGGTAGCTCCGCGTTGATCGCGTATGAAAAATGGTCTGCGCATGGGGCCGATTATACGGTTTTCCTTTGATTTGCCTAACGATTAATCAAACGCCGCGACGACGGGGCAGGCTCGCCTCACGGTTGATATAGACATGCATAAGCAAGCCGCATGCCATGAGCGTCGCCAGCATGAAGGAACCACCATACGAAAGGAACGGCAGCGGCACCCCCACGACGGGGATCAGGCCCATCACCATCGCCATATTGATGAAGATATGCACGAACAGCATCGCGGCCACGCCCGCCGCCAGCAAGCGGCCGAACGTGTGACGGCATTTCACGGCCAGTGCCATGGCAAAAATAAGCAGGAACGCATAGAGCGACAGCAGCACTAACGCGCCAATGAAGCCCAGCTCCTCGGCCAGCATGGTGAAAATGAAATCGGTCTGTTTCTCTGGCAGGAAGTCCAGCTGCCCCTGGCTGCCCTGCAGCAGCCCTTTGCCAAAGAGCCCGCCCGAGCCGATGGCGATCTTGGATTGGATGATGTTGTAGCCCGCACCCAGCGGATCCGAATCGGGGTCAAGGAACGTCTGGACCCGTCGCTTCTGGTAATCATGCAGGAAGTGGTACGCCACCGGCACCGCCGCCGCTACCGAGCCAATGGCCGCTGCGAAATAGTACCAGCGAATACCCGCCATCCAACACATGCTGAACGCGATGAAGGCGCAAATGGTCGCCGTGCCAAGGTTAGGCTGCTTCAAGATGAGCGCTACGGGAATTAGCGTCAGCACCGCCGGCACGATGAGCAGCATGTAATGCCGCCGCCCATCCATCGGCGCGTGGTGGAAATAGCGCGCCAGCGCCAGCACGATACCCAGCTTCATCAGCTCCGATGGCTGGATGTTGAACGACCCCACCCCGATCCAGCGCTGCGCCCCCATGCCGATGATACCCATCAGCTCCACGATGATGAGCAGGACGACGCAGACGCCGTAGAAGATGTACGCGGTGCGAATGAGTGTCGGCGTCGTCATCACCGCGATGCTCACCATCAGCGCCAGGCCGATCATCATGCTGATGGATTGCTTGAGCGCGAACACTTTGAAATGCCCGCCGCTGGCGGAATATTGCATCAGCAGTCCCAGCGCGCATAGCGCAAGGATCACCGTTAGCATTCCGCCATGCATGCTGTGGGCGCGCGCTTTCCAGCGCTTCATATGCGTCGCGCCGATCATGCGTCACCGTCGATCTTCATCAGCGAGCGCGGTGCGCCATCGGCCAACAATTGCTGCAGTTTCAACAGCACGTCCCGCGCGATGGGCGCTGCGACCGAAGAACCGCCGCCGCCATGCTCAATCATCACCGAGATGCAGTATTCCGGCTTCTCTACCGGGGCGAAACCCACGAACAATGCATGGTGGCGAAACTTCCACGGAATGGAATTCTGGTCCTGTCCGCGCACGGTGATGCGTCGCACCTGCGCCGTGCCGGTCTTGCCGCCCATCTGCATGCCTTCTTCCTTGATGGTGCTGCCATAGGCCGTGCCACGCTGGCTGTTGGTCACCATGTCCATGCCCTTCACCGCTTCCTCGAGGAATGCCGCATCGATGTCGATGAACACGTCATCTTTGCTCTCTTCTTCGAGCAGCAAACGCTGGTGAATTTTTTTG
>JBEIOT010000006.1:0-18801 GCA_040377415.1 Azospirillum sp.
AATATTCGCCGTCGCAGATCTCGGCATTCACGCTGGGTAAAATGAAAGAGACCGCTGAGAACTATCTTGGTGAAAAAGTGACCGATGCGGTGATCACCGTTCCGGCTTACTTCAACGACGCCCAACGCCAGGCAACGAAAGATGCCGGCAAGATCGCGGGCCTTAACGTGCTGCGCATCATCAACGAGCCGACCGCTGCGGCACTCGCTTATGGCTTCGAGAAAAAAGACGGCCAGACCATCGCGGTCTACGATCTCGGCGGCGGTACGTTCGACGTTTCCATCCTGGAAATTGGCGATGGTGTATTCGAAGTGAAATCGACCAACGGCGACACGTTCCTCGGCGGTGAAGATTTCGATATGCGCATCCTCGATTTCCTCGCGGATGAATTCAAGAAGACCGACAGCATCGACCTGCGCAAAGACAAGCTCGCGCTGCAGCGTTTGAAAGAAGCGGCGGAGAAAGCCAAGATCGAACTGAGCTCGACGACGCAGACCGACGTGAACCTGCCGTTCATCACAGCGGACGCGAATGGTCCCAAACACCTCAACATCAAACTGACGCGCGCGAAGCTCGAGTCACTCGTTGAAGATCTCATCGAGCGGACGGTTGAGCCGTGCAAAAAAGCGCTGAAAGATGCTGGCCTCAACGCCAGCCAGATCGACGAAGTGGTACTGGTGGGCGGTATGACCCGCATGCCGAAAGTCATCGAGATCGTGAAAAGCTTCTTCGGCAAAGAGCCACACCGTGGCGTGAACCCCGATGAAGTCGTCGCCATCGGCGCGGCCATTCAAGGTGGCGTGCTGAAGGGCGAAGTAAAAGATGTGTTGCTGCTCGACGTGACCCCATTGTCGCTCGGCATCGAAACGTTGGGTGGCGTGTTCACGCGACTCATCGACCGCAACACGACGATCCCGACCAAGAAGTCGCAGACCTTCTCGACCGCCGACGATAACCAGACCGCGGTGACCATCCGCGTGTTCCAGGGCGAGCGCGAGATGGCAGCGGACAACAAGATGCTTGGTCAGTTCGACCTCGTGGGTATTCCGCCCGCACCGCGCGGCATGCCGCAGGTAGAAGTGACGTTCGACATCGATGCTAACGGCATCGTGAACGTGAGCGCGAAGGACAAAGCGACCAACAAAGAACAGCAGATCCGCATCCAAGCATCAGGTGGCCTCAGCGATGAGGACATCAACAAGATGGTGAAGGATGCGGAAGCCAACGCCGCTTCTGATAAAGAGAAACGCGCGTTGATCGAAGCCCGTAACAAGGCCGAGTCGCTGGTGCATGAGGCCGAGAAGAACCTCAAGGAGCATGGCGATAAAGTAGGTGGCGACGATAAGTCGGCCATCGAAGCGGCCGTGGCTGACGTGAAGGCCGTGATGGAGTCGACGAATAAAGACGACATCGAAGCCAAGACGGAAACGCTGACGCAAGCGCTGATGAAACTCGGCGAAGCCATCTACAAGGCGCAACAAACGCCGGGTGGCGAAGCGGCCGCTGCGAGCGAAGCGCCGGAAGCCCCCACCAGCGATGGTGAGGTGGTGGATGCGACCTTCGAGGATGTGTCCGACGACGACAAGAAGAACTAAGACCCCCGAGGGCCGGATGAAAATTCGGCCCTCGACTCTTTCTCCCACATCCCCTAGATGAGCGGCATGGCCGAAGACTATTACAGTATATTGGGCGCGCAAAAAGGCGCGAGCGAGGATGAGCTGAAGAAAGCTTACCGCAAGCTCGCCATGCAATATCACCCCGACAAGAACCAGGGCGACGCGGCGGCCGAGAAGAAATTCAAATCCATCAACGAAGCGTATGATGTGCTCAAAGACCCGCAAAAGCGCGCGGCTTATGATCGCTTCGGTCACGAAGCTTTCAGCAGCGGTGGCATGGGTGCTGCTGGCGGCGGTGCAGCGGGCTTTGATTTCTCGGGTAGCTTCTCCGACATTTTTGAAGACCTGTTCGGCGAGTTTACTGGTGGTCGCTCACGCGGTGGTCAACGTGCGCCGCAAAGCAGTGCCGCGCGCGGCAACGACCTGCGCTACAATCTCGACATCACGTTGGAAGATGCCTTCAAGGGCAAGCAGCAGACCATCAAGGTGACGAGCTCCGGCGCGTGCGATACCTGCGAAGGCAGCGGCGCCGAAAAAGGCACGCAGCCGGAAACGTGCGGTACATGTGGTGGCCGCGGCACGGTGCGTGCGCAACAAGGCTTCTTCACCATCGAGCGCGGCTGCGCCACCTGCCATGGCACGGGCAAGGTCATCAAGAATCCGTGCAAGCAATGCGCCGGTTCGGGCCGCGTGCGCAAAGAAAAATCCCTTAACGTGTCGATCCCTGCCGGTGTCGAAGAAGGCACGCGCATCCGCCTGGCGGGTGAAGGCGAAGCGGGTTTCCGTGGCGGGCAAGCGGGCGACCTTTATATTTTCCTCAGCATTAAGCCGCACAAGATCTTCCGCCGCGATGGCGCGAACATCTACTGCAACGTGCCGCTGCCCTTCAGCACCGCCTCGCTCGGCGGCCATGTCGAAGTGCCAACCATCGATGGCGGGCGCGTGAAGGTGAACATTCCCGAAGGCACGCAAAGCGGCCACCAGTTCCGCCTCAAGGGCAAGGGCATGAGCATCCTGCGCAGCAGCGCCAAGGGCGATATGTATATCGAAGTGGCGGTCGAAACGCCGGTGAATTTGAGCAAGAAACAAAAAGACCTGCTCAAGGAATTCGAGAAAGGCGCCGACACGAAAACTACCAGCCCGGCGGCCGATTCATTCTTCACGCGCGTGAAAGAATTCTGGGAAGACCTGAAAGAGTAGCGCCTACCCTCGATTTTTCACTTAGGTTTGCTTGCCTTCTGCCCGTATCGTCGCTTAACGCGAACGATCCATAGGAAGCGGCATATAAGCTGGGTCCGGTGCGCTCTTCTGCTCGCGCAACACTCGGCCATGGCCGTGCCCTTTTGAAACGGTCATGCCCTCGCCAGTATCGCGTTTCTGGTGACGCGTGGGTCGCATGACCTCCTCGCCTAGCTTGTCCAGTGCCTCACGCCGCAACGTGCGCGAAAGATCCAGCATCGTGTTATACAGATCGATACGATCCGCGGCCTGGTTTGCCGCATTCGGTGTATGGTCGAAAAGGTAGCGCTCTTCTTTTGTAAAATTCTGCTTCACGCGCGTGGGCAGGTCGCTCCAGTTGCGCAACAGTTCACCACCCGTGCTGAGATGTGCCGCGTGCTTGCGCAGCGTGTCGGTAGAAGCTGGCACGCTAGCTTCATCCCATAACTGCACGGCCTGATTCAGGCGCTGGATGAAATGATCGCCCAGTTTCATATCAGTATTGCGGTAAAGCCGTTCCATGCTCAGACCCAGCCAGCTCAATAATTTGTCGATTTGCGGCCGCAGTGTTCTTGCCAGTTCTTCGTCGGGTACGGGCTCGCCTTTTTCATCAAGCTTCTGCTGCCACTGGCCGATGGCTCTGAGCGCATGTTTCAAATCCGAGAAGCTGGGGATCGATCCTTTGATCACGTTGGAGCCCTTGATGAATTCGCTTTCGCATTTCATGCGCTCCAGACGTTGGTCGACGTAGAATTCACCTTGCTGACTGCGTACCTGCTCATCGCGCAGTAACTCTTCAACCCTTAGGTAGGTCTCTGCTGAAAAGAAGCCCGTTTCTACGGCCACATCGAGGTACACATTGCTATTCACCTGTTGCTGCGGTGGATGCAGATGCTCTTTCAGGCGCATAAAATCATCACGGTTAAGAATGACCGCCACCGCATCGCCGCTGCGGGAAATGGTCGGCTTCAGGCCAAGCTCCAGCGAATCGATGATGCGTGCGATCACGGCCATGGCGCGGGACGCGGTGCGGTCGTTGCAGTCGACCATGCAATAATGGCGATCGGGCAGCATCTGGTTGTTGCTACGCTCGCTGTGCCAATAAGCCAGCTCTCCGCCGAACAAACGTTGGCGAAGCTGGGCATCGTGACGGGCGAGGATGCGCGTGATCACGGCACTAACTGGATTAAGCTTTTGCATTTGTCATGTTCTTACATCCCCGGTATGGGTTTCGTATGACAGTTTCATTAAAAGTTGCCGTTTCAGGTGCTTCGGGACGGATGGGCATTGCCCTGATCCGTGCCCTTTCGACGCACCCGACGCTGGAGCTGGTCGCCGCCGGCATTCGCCCAGGAAGTCAGGGCCTTGCTGCCAGCCAGTTCGAACATGCGGGCGTCAGTTACGCCAGCAGTCTGACGGTCGAGACCGTGGCCGAGCTTTATACGCGCGCGGATGCGGTCATCGATTTTTCGGCACCCGAACACGCGCTGGGCCTTGCAGCACTGGCAGCCAGCAGCGGTAAGATCCTTGTTTCGGGCACCACAGGCCTTACCAGCACGCAGAAGGAAGCGCTCATCCGCGCCGGTGAATCGGCGCGCATCGTGTGGTCGGCGAACATGAGCGTGATGGTGAATTTGCTGATGGCACTGACCGAGCACACCGCCGCCAAAGTTGGCCCGGAAACCGATATTGAAATTCTTGAGATGCATCACAAGCACAAGGTGGATGCACCCAGTGGCACGGCGTTGGCGCTGGGCGAATCGGCTGCACGTGGCCGCAATGTGAACCTGCATGATGTGTGGGTGAAAGCACGCGACGGTCACCCCGGCGCACGCAAAGCGGGTGAGATCGGTTTCGCGACCCTGCGCGGTGGCGATGTGGTGGGCGAGCACACGGTGCTGTTCGCCGCGACCGGTGAACGTCTGGAGCTTTCGCACAAAGCGACGAGTCGCGATATCTTCGCGCGTGGTGCGCTGGTGGCAGCTGAGTGGGCCGCGGCCAAGCCGAACGGTTTTTATACCATGCGTGACGTGGTGAAGTTCTAGCGACGACCGTTGGTTTCGAATTCGCCCTGGCGTGCAAAATCCTTCGCAAGCTTCAATAAATTCTGCGTGTGATCGGGATCGAGGGATTTGCTGCCGTCGAAGGATACACCGGCGGCGGCCAACTGGTTGGCTACGGCGGTATTCATGCTCATCAAATCGATGGCTTTGCCTTTGTATTCGATCGATGCGAAGCCGCGTGCCACCTCATAACTCGTCGCTTCGATGCGCACGTCGTTTTTGCGGTCGCCATCGAGGTCGACCGTTAGCACGCTTTTGATCGCGGGAACGGAGCGCTTGCTACCATCGTACGTATCGAATTCCACGGTAGTTTTCTCACGCGTGAGTACCATGGTGCTTACGCCGCTCTTGCCTTCGAATTTCTCGGTCATTGCTTGCTCCTGTTTGAACGCAGCCTAGCGGCCAATCATGACTATTTGATGACGATTTGCTTATTTTATATGGCCTACAGCTTGGCGAGGATCTGGGAAACGAACGCTTCCTCGACCGATTTGTAGCGCGCCGCGTTCTTCAGGCCTTCGAGGGCGACGAATTCCTTGCCCGCTTCGCTGAAGAATTTGGGGATGAAGCCAAGCTCGTCGTAACGGCTGGCAATGCGGGCTTTCATTTCAACATCGCGCGTGCCGATCGACTTGATGAAAGCGGTGTGGCCCTCACCCGTATCGTGTTTTTCCCAGTCGTTGCGCGCACCGAATACCTGCGCGTCCACCACTGCGTTCATCACTTTAATGTCTGCCGAAACGTTCATTGAAAACTCCTGTTCTTGGCCCGAAGATACGGCAGGAGCAGTAAATATTTAGTTAAGCCGCGTGAAACGCGGCCCGAAGGGATTAGCCATCCCTTCGCTTCGCTTACCCTTCCCGCAAGCGGCTCGCGCAGCTACGGCGCTACGCAAGACAGCGTAAAATACTGTTTTTATTTGTTTTCGTTCAAAATCGTTCGGATGCTAGGAGCGCCTGCGCGCAGGGAAGGCGCGTAGCGGAAGCTACGTAACTGACCGAGCACAGCCGCGACGACGCAGACGGACGGTTTTGGGCGAGAACTAGTCGTCCCAGAGTTTGGGCTGCGGCACGGCGAAGGCTGGCGGCGGGGCGGTTTTGGGGCGGGGCACGTCGACCATGTTATGGGTCACGGCCATTTCCGAGCGCATCTCGGCGCTGGGCTCGCCCTTGCCGGCGGCGAGCACCGTACCGTATTCAGCGGGCATGAAATCTTCCTGCTTGCGCATTTTGTCGCGCAGTTGCTGCAGGCTGCGCAGCGTCATTTGCAAATAGGTGAAGATCGCGTCGCCATAGATGTTCTTGCCCTGCAGCAGGATCACCACTTTTTCGTTCAACAGCTCATCGTCGAGCTCGACGGGTGTCGAGTTCTTCGAAAAGGCGCTTGTTTTCCAGCTGTTGTTACCGACGTTGCTCATGACCTGAAATGATGTGCATTCCGGCGGCTAATATAAAGTTCTATTGGCGGAAAGGGAAGGTTTTTGGCGTGTTTGCGCCTAGCCGTGGCCTATAAGCTGATGCCGCTGCTCTGCAGGGCCGAGCCAACTGACTGGATTTGAGCTTCGGCCGCGTGCGATAGCCCTTGGTTCAAGCCCATCGCTTCAAGCGCGAACGTTGCTTGCAGGAACGCCATGACCGCCGGATTACTCGAACCGAATTGACCAATAGAGCCGGAACCGGCTGCCATGGTCGAAAGCGAGAGATCATTCGTCATTATGTGCTCCAATTTCTTCTGTGCGGGTTCCCGCTTCTTACATTCAGTTATAACCCACCATCCCCTAACGATTAGTTAAAAAGGTTAAGAAGAATTGTGAAGGTTGTGTGACAATGCGTCTTAACTAGTAAAGACCGACTTTGACTCTGCTTCACTATCAACGCTCTGTATTTTCTATTTATTACTTATTTTATGGCACATGATGACCAATTAAATGGCTGTGCTGAAATTTGCTAAAATCCAATCTATTTGCTCTCGCAGAGCATGGGATTTTTATGGGCATCGGGCCAGCCTTGGCCGCGTCATCCAAAAAGGAGATTTTATGCGAAAGATTTTAATGACGACGGCCATGGCACTGACGCTTGTTGGCGCAGCCCATGCTCAGGTTTCTACCTCGACCTCAACCAATGCCGATACCGGCGTGAAAGTGGGCAACGGTGCCAGCACGGTGCGTGTCGACGGTAATTCGACCATCCGCACTTTTGGCGACGGTACGTCCACCGTGACGCGCCCAGCGAATGATGCGGTCGATAACACCCGCCTTGGCACTGAAGTGAACACCCGCGCCAAGATCAACAATTCCGTGGATAGCGGCGCCCGAGTGAACACGCGTGGCAACGTAAGCACCAACCCGCGCCGTGTATATGACCCGGCTAACGGCGTTACCCGCTCGGTGAATGATGCCGCGGGTGGTGTGACCGGTTCGGTCAATGGCACCATGGGTTCGGTCGCTGATACCATCAAAAGCCCGCTTGGCGGTGGTGTGTCGGTCGGCACGACGACCAATACCAACACCAGCGTTGGCAACTAATTCTTCCTGCCACTAAAGCCCCGGCGCATAATTCTCGCGTCGGGGTTTTTCTATTGCACGTTTCCATGAACAGGCGCAGTGTTCTGGCTCCATCCAACGAAAGGTATGTCTATGCGTCTGCCTTCATTACTCCTCGCCACTTCAATGTTGGTCGCCACGGCTGCTTATGCTGCCGATGCACCGAAAGATCACCCCGCACCGCCGACCGGCGAACATCCCGGCAGCCCGCCTCCGGGCGATAGCGGCGGCCCACGCCCGCTGCCACCCGGTGCGAATGACGGTCCACCGCCGCCTCCTCCAGGTGAGGAAGCTGGCGATCATCGCCCGCCGCCAAAGGATGGTGAAGGCCATCGCCCACCGCCGCCGCCGCATGAAGGTGGTGCGCATAAAGGGCCGCCCCCACCGCATGGTAAAAAACATTAAAAGAAAAGGGCCGCATCACTGCGGCCCTTTTTGTTTGCGTGGTTCACGAAATTACTCGCTGAGTTCAGTGCCGCCGATGGTCATGGCGGAGATAAGCATGCTGGGTTGGCCGACGCCGACCGGCACGGACTGGCCTGCTTTACCGCACGTGCCGACGCCGGGATCGAGCTCCATGTCGTTGCCGACCATGGTGATGCGATTCATGATCTCGGGACCCGAGCCGATTAGGGTTGCGCCCTTCAGCGGTGCGGTAATTTTTCCATCTTCGATGAGGTAGGCTTCCGTGGCGTTGAACACGAACTTGCCGTTGGTGATGTCGACCTGACCACCCCCCAGATGCGCCGCATAGATGCCGCGCTTCACGCTGTGGATCATTTCGTCCTTGCTGTGGTCGCCGCCCAGCATGAAGGTGTTGGTCATGCGCGGCATGGGGCTGTGTGCGAAGCTTTCGCGGCGGCCATTGCCGGTAGCGCCCACATCCATCAGTCGCGCGTTCATGCGATCCTGGATGTAGCCTTTGAGGATGCCATCCTCGATGAGTACGTTGCGCGCGGTGGGCGTGCCTTCATCGTCGATACTCAGCGAGCCGCGACGATCCTGGAATGTGCCGTCATCGACCACGGTGACGCCACGCGCGGCCACTTGCTCGCCGATACGGCCACTGAAGGTGGAGCTGCCTTTACGGTTGAAGTCGCCCTCGAGCCCGTGGCCGACGGCTTCGTGCAACAGCACGCCACACCAGCCTGCGCCCAGCACGACCGGCAGTTCGCCCGCCGGTGCGGGTTTGGATTCGAGATTCACCAGCGCCATGCGCAGCGCTTCGTCGGCGAGTTTCTTCCAGCCATCTTCGGCCAGCAGTGCGTCATATAAGTAGCGGCCACCGGCACCGGAGGAGCCCGATTCCATGCGACCGTCCTTATCGACCACGACCTGAATGGACAGGCGCACCAGTGGGCGGGTGTCGCTTGCCGCGCGGCCATCGGCGCGGAGGATATGAATGGTCTGGTGGCTGCCAGCGATGGTGGCGCTCACTTGTTTCACGCGGGCATCCTTGGCGCGCAGGTAGGCGTCGATCTGCTGCAGCACGTCGAGCTTGGCGGCGAAGGGTTTGGCGTCGAGCGGATTGTCGCCGGTATATAATGCATGGTTGGCGCCGAACTGCGGCTCGATCTTGGCGGTGGCGCCTTTTTGGCCGTGATCGACCGTTTTCACAGTGGCGGCGGCGCGTTTCAGCGCTTCGTTGGAAATCTCGGCGCTGTGAGCGTAGGCGGTGGTTTCGTCCTTCACCGCGCGCAGGCCGAAACCGAGGTCGGTGTCGGCGCTGGCCTGTTTCAGGCGACCATCATCGTAGACCAGCGCTTCGCTGACCTTGTGCTCGAGGTACAGCTCGCCATCATCAGCCCCGTGCAGGGCCTCGGATAGGGTTTGCTGGGCGGCGGCGCGATCGAACGCGCCTGTTTTGAAAAAATGGTCGGATGAAAGGTGCATCGGCCTAATGTAATGGCAAGGAAGGCGATGCGCCAGCGCAGAGGTGAGGATTTTTTCGTTTTGGTATCAACAGCCTCGGCTCGTTGTGCTTGCATCAGGCGGCAGCTTGGGCTACGCGGACAAGCATCATCCCATACAACTAAGAAAATCATCATGATGACACAGTATTCACGCACTCCTTTGTTCAAAGCCCTGACCTTGGCCTTGCTCGTGGCTTTCGCCGCGCCCGCACTGGCGCAGGAAGCCAAAGACATCCCCGCCGTTTCGCGCGAGGACGCCAAGGCTGCCAGCGAAAAGGCCAATAAAGAAGCCAGCCCGGCTAAAGCCGCTGCCGAGAGCGCCGGTGATGCGGCGGTTGACGCCGAAGGTAAGAAAGTCGCCGCAGAAGAAAAGCCGCTGACCGAAGACGAGAAAAAAGCCGCCGTGACGGATGCTGAGGCCATTACGCAATATGACGCCACGAAAGTGCGCGGCATGGCGACGCCGTGGCAGCATTACTACCAGCCCGCCGCCAGCCCGGTGATGAAGCACCTCGAAGGCTTGCATGATTTCGTGTTCATCATCATCACCATCATCACCATCGCGGTGACCGGCCTTATTATTTATGTGTGCGTGAAATTCCGTGAATCGAAGAATCCGGTGCCCAACCGCTTCGCGCACAACACCACGGTCGAGATCCTGTGGACCGTGATCCCCATCATCATCCTCGTTGCGATCGGTATTCCGTCGGTGCGCGCGCACTACCAGTACACCAACAACCAGGACATCATCGACAATCCCGACATGACGCTGAAGGTCGTGGGCAACCAATGGTACTGGAACTACGAATACCCTGATTACGGCATCAAGTTCGATAGCAACATTGTGCCCGAGAAAGACCTGAAGCCCGGCCAGCCGCGCCTGCTCACCGTCGACAACCCCATCGTGGTGCCTGTCGGTAAAGTGGTGCGCGTGCAGATGACCAGCGCCGACGTGATCCATGACTGGGCGATGCCTGCCATGGGCATTAAGCAAGATACCGTTCCCGGCAAACTTTCCGAGACCTGGTTCAAGGCCGAGAAAGAAGGCATCTATTACGGCCAGTGCAGCGAGCTGTGCGGCAAGTATCATGGCTTCATGCCGATCGAGCTGCATGTGGTCAGCCAAGAAGTGTTCGAAGCCTGGGTAAAAGGCGCGAAACTGAAATTTGCACAGAACGATAACATCCAACTGGCCGCCCTGAGCCAGTAATAAAACGACGAGAGAAGAACCATGGCCCACGCTAAAGCAGCTGCTCACGACGATCATCACCACGACGACCACACCCCGCGCGGTTGGAAGCGTTGGCTGTATTCGACCAACCACAAGGACATCGGTACGCTGTACCTGTTCTACGCGTGCTTTGCGGGCCTGCTTGGCGCTGCCTTCTCCATCGCGCTGCGTGCGGAACTGATGTTCCCCGGCGACCAACTCTTCAACGGCAACTACCAGCTTTATAACGTGATGCTGACCGCTCACGCGTTCCTCATGGTGTTCTTCCTCATCATGCCGGCGCTCATCGGTGGCTTTGGTAACTGGTTCGTGCCGCTGCTCATCGGTGCGCCCGATATGGCGTTCCCGCGCATGAACAACATTTCCTTCTGGCTGCTCATTCCCGCCATGATCCTGCTGCTGGCCAGCTCGGTCGTGGGCACGGGTGAAGCGCGCGGCGTTGGCACCGGCTGGACCGTGTATCCGCCGCTCTCCGTCGTTGACGGCCTGCATAAAGGCATGGCACTCGACCTCGCCATCTTCTCGCTGCACCTGGCTGGTATCTCGTCCATCCTTGGTGCGATCAACTTCATCGTGACCATCT
Source organism: Azospirillum sp. (assembly GCA_040377415.1). GTDB lineage: Bacteria > Pseudomonadota > Alphaproteobacteria > Rickettsiales > UBA3002 > QFOX01. The sequence continues at coordinate 11,167 of JBEIOT010000006.1, forward strand.
TCAACATGCGCGCACCGGGCATGACCCTGTTCAAAATGCCGCTATTCGCATGGTCGATCCTCATCACCGCATTCCTGCTGTTGCTGGCCCTGCCCGTTCTCGGTGGCGCCATCACCATGCTGCTGACGGACCGCAACCTTGGCACTAACTTCTTCAACCCCGCCGGTGGCGGCGATCCGGTGCTGTTCCAGCATCTGTTCTGGTTCTTCGGTCACCCCGAGGTGTACGTTCTCATCGTCCCTGCGTTCGGTATCATTTCCGAAGTGGTGGCGACCTTCTCGAAGAAACCGGTGTTCGGTTATCTCGGCATGGTCGGCGCGATGAGCGCCATCGGCATCCTCGGCTTCGTTGTGTGGGCGCACCACATGTTCACCGTCGGTCTCGACCCCGATACGGAAGCTTATTACATGATCGCCACCATGGTGATCGCGGTGCCGACCGGCATCAAGATCTTCAGCTGGATCGCAACGATGTGGGGCGGCTCCATTCGCTTCACCACGCCGATGCTGTTCGCCATCGGCTTCATCTTCCTGTTCACCGTGGGTGGCGTGACCGGTGTACTTCTGGCCAACGCAGCCATCGACGTGACGATGCACGACACCTACTACGTGGTGGCGCACTTCCATTATGCGATGAGCCTTGGCGCGCTGTTTGGCGTATTCACGGCCTTCTATTACTGGGTGCTGAAAATGTCGGGCTACATGTACAGCGAGTGCCTGGGTAAAATTCACTTCTGGATGTTCTTCATCGGCACCAACCTTACCTTCTTCCCGCAGCACTTCCTCGGTATGGCGGGCATGCCGCGTCGTATCCCCGATTATCCGGATGTGTATGCCGGCTATAACTACTGGTCGTCGATCGGCTCGTACATCGGTGGTATCGCTGCGATCTTCTTCCTGTTCATCGTGATCGAGATGTTCATTCGCAAACGTCCGGCGGGTAACAATCCGTGGGGTGAAGGTGCAACGACGCTCGAGTGGACGCTGAGCTCGCCGCCGCCGTTCCACACCTTCGAGACGCAGCCCGATTACAGCAACGTCGACGAAGCGTATCCCTCGACGCATGCCGACATGGGCAAGCACTAAGGATCATGAACGTGGCGACCGCCAGTTTGTCCGCGCCTGAATCGTCCATTCGCGATTACTTCACGCTGCTCAAACCGGGCGTCATGACGCTTGTGGTGTTCACCGGTGCGGCTGGCTTGTGGCTGGCGCCGGGGCACATGCACCCGTTCCTGCAGGTGCTCACCATCTTCGCGATCGCGCTGGGTAGCGGCGGCGGTGCGGCCATCAACATGTGGTACGACCGCGATATCGACGCGCTGATGAAACGCACGGCCAAGCGCCCCATCCCCTCGGGTCGCGTGGCGGCGGATGATGCGCTGGCACTGGGCATCATGCTCTCCATCGCATCGGTCGTGCTGCTGGGTCTCGTGACCAATCTGGTCGCCGCCAGCTGGCTCGCCTTCGCCATTTTCTTCTATGCCGTGGTTTATACGATGTGGCTCAAGCGCTCGACGCCGCAGAACATCGTCATCGGCGGTGCTGCTGGCGCGTTTCCCGCCGTTATCGGCTGGGCTGCGGTGAGCACCGATTTCGCGCTGATGCCGTGGCTGATGTTCGCCATCGTGTTCCTTTGGACCCCGCCGCATTTCTGGGCGCTGGCGCTCTATCGCCATAACGATTACCGCGATGCGGGCGTGCCGATGTTGCCAGTGGTCGCTGGTCCTGAATCCACTAAACGCCATATCGTTGCGTATACGCTGTTGATGGTGGCTGCGTCGCTTTCGCCGCTGTTGGTGGGCGCGCATTTCGTCTATGGCGTTGGCGCTGCCTTGCTTGGTGCCAAGTTCATTTACGGCTCCATCGTCGTGCTGCGCACCGACGAGCCCAAACGCGCCATGCAGCTGTTCGGCTACTCGATCCTCTATCTTTTCCTGCTGTTCGGCCTGCTCGGTGCCGATCATTTGTTGCTCGCCTAATTCATGCGTTTGCGGTAAAGTAACGCCTATCAACGCTGGAGAGTTCCCATGCAAACCACCGAACGCGCCGCCGTCCTTGCCGACCTCAGTGAGAACGTGATGTACCTGATGGGCTTCAGCTTCGTGCTGGGCAGCCTGTGCACCATCCTCATCCTCATCGCGCTGGATGCGATCCGTCGCCATAGCGTGACCAAGTAGCCATGCCCAAAAGCCCCATGCACGCTACCAAGCGGAAGAAGAACCTGACGCTGCTGGCCATTCTGGTGGGCATCGTCGCGGGTCTTTTCTATCTTAGTTTCCTGAAGATGTCGGGTGCTTAAAATGACGCGGGGCTTCTCGCTCGTTGAACTTTCCATTGTCCTGGTCATCCTTGGCCTGCTCACCGGCGGCATTTTGGCGGGCCAGTCGCTCATTCGCGCGGCGGAGCTGCGCAGCGTCAGCACCGAATACAACCGTTACGTGGCCGCTTCGCAGACCTTCCGCGACAAATACTTCGCCATTCCTGGCGATATTGCCAACGCGACCAGCTTTTGGGGTAAAGATAGCGCCGCCTGCCCGGCCCACACCGGCACCGCGGCGACGCCCGGCACCTGCAACGGCAACGGGGATGGTCTGGTGGATATCACGACTTCTGCCCCGGGTAGCGCTCCCAGCGAGTCTTTCGCTTACTTCCAGCATCTAGCCTTCGCCGGATTGGTCGAAGGCACCTACACCGGTCTCAGTGGTGCCGGCGGCGCGCAAGATGCGATCATTGGCACCAACGTGCCGCGCTCGCGCGTCAACAATGCTGGCTGGACCGCGTATTTCCTGAACGACGCGCCAGCTGCTAACCTCACCGTGTTTGAAGGCAACTACGGCAATATTTATTTCTTCGGGCGACAGCTAGCCGGCACCTCGACCTGGGGCGACACGTTAAAGCCGGAAGAAGCGTGGAATATCGACACCAAGATGGATGATGGTAAACCTGGCACTGGTAAAGCGCGGGTGCGCGAAGACGTCGTCAACTGCCACGATGCGGGCATGACAGCTAGCCCTGCGGCTGGCACGGCCAATTACGATCTGGATCGCAATAGCTCGGCCTGCAGCTTCATTTTCAACATGTAAGGCTTGCTGCCCCAGCGTGCTTGGCGTAGTGCAGGGTCATGAAATCCAACCGTCGCACCGCGTATCCGCTGATCGCTATCGTGCTTGGCATGCTGATGCTTAGCTACGCGGCCGTGCCGTTCTATAACCTGTTCTGCAAGGTCACGGGTTTCGGTGGCACCACGGGCCGCGCGACAGAAGCCCCCCTTACCATTTCCGACCGCACCATTACCGTGCGCTTCAATGCCGATACCGACCCGGCGCTGCCGTGGAAGTTCGTGCCGCTGGAGCGTTCCATCACCATGCGCATCGGCGAGAACCGGCTGGTGGCCTTCACCGCGCAGAATGAATCGAACAAAGAGACCAAAGGCACGGCGACCTATAACGTCACGCCGCATCTGGCCGGTCGTTACTTCCAAAAGATCCAATGTTTCTGCTTTGAGGAGCAAACCCTCAAACCGGGTGAAAAAGTGACCATGCCTGTGTCCTTTTTCATCGATCCCGCTATTTTAGAGGATAAGGATTTGGCTGGCTTGACGAATATCACTTTATCTTACACGTTTTTTAGCTATGACAGTGCCAATCACACCAAAACTGCCGAGTAAGTTATGAGCGGACATCAGAACCATCCCTACCATCTTGTGAACCCGAGCCCGTGGCCGTTGCTCACGTCGTTCTCGATGCTGACGCTCGTTGTCGGCGCGGCTTTCGCCCTGCACAAGCAAGGCATTGGCATGTTCATCCTGCTGGCGGGTTTCCTTGCCACTTGCGCTTGCTGCTTCTTCTGGTGGCGCGACGTGATCCGCGAAGGCATGCACGACCATTCGCACACTGCGGAAGTAAGCCTTGGCCTGCGCTATGGTATGGCACTGTTCATCGCGTCGGAGATCATGTTCTTCGTCTGCTTCTTCTGGGCCTATTTCGGCGCCGCGTTCTATCCGCACGCGCCCGTTTCGCCCGATGATGTCTGGGCCATCGGCCAGGGCATGTGGCCGCCGGAGAACATCATTGCGTTCGATCCGTTCGACCTGCCGTTCCTGAACACCCTCATCCTGCTGCTTTCGGGCACCACGGTGACCTGGGCGCATGCCGCACTGCTGGAAGGCAACAACCGCGACGTGGTGCGCGGGCTTGCCTGCACCGTTGCGCTGGGCGTGCTGTTCAGCGTGTGCCAAGCCTATGAGTATAGCCATGCCGCGTTCGGCCTGAAGGACGGCAAGTACGCCGCCACCTTCTACCTCGCCACTGGCTTCCACGGCATCCATGTCATCATCGGCACCATCTTCCTCGCCGTGAACCTTGTGCGCGCCAAGCGTGGCACGCTCAGCCCCAAACAGCATCTGGGCTTCGAGTTCGCTGCCTGGTACTGGCACTTCGTCGACGTGGTCTGGCTGTTCCTGTTCATTGGCATCTACTGGCTGACGTCTTAATCGCTACGCGATTAATCCATTTGTTTTGATTTGTTCGCCGATCGCGCATCCTGCGCGACAACTCACGCCGCTCAAGGCTGGCGCGCCTACTGGCGCGAATGGGGAATCATCTGGATTCCTGGGTGCGCATACCCTACATAAGGCGCATGACCAGTCGTTACACTCGCCCTACCCTCATCGCATGGATCCTGTTCCTCGGTGCATTCGCAACCACTGTTGGCCTTGGCACGTGGCAAGTGCAGCGCCTCGCATGGAAGAGTGATCTTCTTGCCGAGATCGCCGATGCGCAAAAGAACGCGCCGCTGACAGAAAAGAACCTGCCCACCACCGAAGCCGAGTGGAAAGAAAAGAATTTCTGGCCCGTGAAACTCACCGGCACCTGGAATCACGAGATCGAGTATCACCTCGCGCCGCGTTATTTCAAAAGCAAGCTGGGTTATCATCTGGTGCAGCCGCTGATCCTGCGCGACAAGCGCGTAGTGCTGATCAATCGTGGCTGGATCCCTGCCGACTACAAAGAAATTGAACGGCGCCCGCATAGCATCGGCGTGGGCCGTGGTGTGGTCAACGGCATGATCCGCTACGGTAACGAGCGCAATCCGTTCACGCCGCTTAACCAGAAAGAGAAAAACGTCTGGTTCGGCCGCGATGTGAAAGAAATGGCCGACTTCTACGAAGTGAAGAACGTGCTTCCCGCGATGGTCGATGCGGTGGGCGTGCAAGACGTGAAGAAGCTGCCGATCCCATCGGATGGCGCCATTCACCTGCGCAACGATCACGCGACGTACATCTTCACCTGGTACGCCATCGCACTTGGCATTCTGGTCATTTTCGTCCTCAGCCATCGCAAGAAGCGCGCATGAGCGCGAACCTGAAGCTTCAGGAGCGTTTCCGCCAGATCGCTTCCATCGACGCGGCCAGCGGCATCTTGCATTGGGATGCGGCGACGATGATGCAAGAAGGCAGCGCCACCGCACGTGGCGAGCAACTTGCGGCCCTGGCCGAAGTGGCGCATGAGAAACTCACCGACCCCAAGCTTGGCGACTGGTTCGCCAAAGCGGAGACGGAAAAACTCGAAGAGTGGCAGCGTGCTAATCTTGATGAGATGCGTGGCCGTTGGGTGCACGCCACCGCCCTACCGCAAAAGCTTGTTTCCGAGCTCACCAAATTACGCCTGCGCAGCGAACAGCAATGGCGCAAAGCTAAAACGAACTCTGATTATGCGGGGTTCCTTCCTACTTTCCGCGAAGTCATTGCGTTGACGCGTGAAGCGGCGGCGGCGAAGGCTGAAGCATTGGAGCTTTCGCCCTACGACGCGTTGCTCGACAGCTATGATCGCGGTATGCGTCAGGCGCGCATCGACCCCATCTTCGCGCAGTTGAAAACATGGCTGCCGCAATTCGTCGGTGACGTCATCGACCGCCAGCCGGAAGTTAAGCCGCTGGTAGCGAACGTGCCGACCGACAAACAAGAAGCGCTGGGCCGCGCGATGATGCTGGCGCTGGGCTTTGATACCAACAGTGGGCGCATCGATACTTCGGTGCATCCGTTCTGCGGCGGTGCGCCGGGCGATGTGCGCATCACCACCCGTTACAAAGAAGATCGCTTCACCGATGCGCTGTATGGCGTGCTGCACGAGACCGGGCACGCGCTGTACGAGCAAGGCCTGCCCCAGCAATGGCGTGGTCTGCCGATCGGCGACGCGCGCGGCATGAGTATGCATGAATCGCAGTCGCTGTTCGTCGAGATGCAAGTCTCGCGTTCGCGCCCGTTCCTGAAATTTCTGCTGCCGCAATTGAAAGAAACGTTCGGCCTTTCCGGCGATGTGTGGAACGAAGATAATGTTTACGCCAACCTCACCCGCGTCGAGCGCAGCCACATCCGCGTGAATGCCGACGAAGTGACCTATCCGCTGCATGTGGTGCTGCGTTACGAGCTTGAGAAAGAATTGTTCAGCGGCGCACTGAACGCGGCCGACCTGCCCGATGCATGGGCCGCCAAAACGAAAGAATATCTCGGCGTGACCCCGCCGGACCATGCGCATGGCTGCTTACAGGACATTCACTGGCCCGAGGGCATGTTCGGCTATTTCCCGACCTACACGCTCGGCGCAATGACTGCTGCACAGCTTATGGTGGCTGCCCGTCAAGCCCTGCCCGAGCTTGATACGCAGCTGGCTGCTGGCCAGTTCGCCCCCATGGTGACGTGGCTGCGCGAGAACGTGCACCAACATGGCAGCCGCTACAGCAACGACGAGCTGCTAGAGAAGGCCACCGGTGAAGCACTGAACCCAGCGCATTTCGAGGCGCACTTGCGCGCCCGCTACGGCGCGTAGTACAAGGTTTTCATGAACTATATCTCCACACGCGGCCACGCCCCGAAGGTCGATTTCAAAGGTGCACTGTTGGCCGGTCTCGCCAGCGATGGCGGGCTGTATGTGCCCGAGGCGCTGCCGCGCTTCACGGCTGAGCAGATCACTGCCATGCGCGGGCTTTCGTATCAGCAGCTGGCCTACATGCTGCTGCGCCCGTTCGTCGGCGATAGCTTCACTGATGATCAGCTTGGCCTGTGCATCGAGAAAGCTTACAGCACTTTCCGCCACCCGGACATTGCGCCGCTGGTCGAGCTTTACCCCGACCATTACCTGCTCGAACTGTTCCACGGCCCCACGCTGGCGTTCAAAGACTTTGCGCTGCAGCTCGTTGGCCATCTGATGGATGAGGCCCTGAAAGATTATCCAGAGCGCGCAGTGGTGCTTGGCGCAACGTCGGGCGATACTGGTTCGGCGGCCATCGCGGGCTGCCGTGGCCGCAAGAATCTCGACATCGTGATCCTCTACCCCAAAGGCCGCACCAGTGATGTGCAGCGCCGCCAGATGACCACCACCGGCGAAGCCAATGTGCACGCCATGGAAGTGGAAGGCACGTTCGACGATTGCCAGGACCTCGTGAAATCGCTGTTCGCTGATGCCGATTTCCGTGGCCAGCGCAAACTGCTCGCCGTTAATTCCATCAACTGGGTGCGGGTGCTGGCGCAAGTGGTCTACTACTTTTACGCCGCACTGAAGTTCGATGCGCCGGTAAATTTCTGTGTGCCTACGGGCAATTTTGGCGACATCTTCGCCGGCTACATCGCGCGTGG
>JBEIOT010000209.1:0-2990 GCA_040377415.1 Azospirillum sp.
CGGCCATGCGCGCCGCGGCGCGACAGACCGTGGTCGACAGGTTCGATCTGGAGAAGCTATTGCCGTTGCACATGGAACTGGTGCGCCAGCTCGCGCGTGGCAATGTGCCGCCGCCGGTCAGTGAAGATATCAAAAAAATCAGCCCGATCGCGCCGTACAGCCACGCCATGTGGCGTGGCCAGAAATAATTGAGTGCGCGCTTTGCACGCTGAAGGGATTAGCCATCCCTTCGTCGCCTGACGGCTCCTTACCCTTCCCGCTATCGCGGCTCGCGCAGCTACGGCGCTACGCAAAGCAGGAATTACAATCTTGGAACTATTGCTCTCTAAACGCGCGGCCGAAGCTTTCGCGTATGGGACGCACAAGGTAGCTTAGCATCGTGCGGCGGCCGGTGACGATGAGGGTCTCCGCCGGCATGCCGGGGGTGAGTTTCAGGTCGCCGATATCAGCCAGCTCCGATTGCGGAATTTCGATGCGTGCGGTGTAGAAGCCTTCGCCGGTGCGCTGGTCATCGAAGCGGTCAGCCGATACGGTAATCACCGTGCCTTCCGCCGGACGCAGGTAGCGCGCTTTGAATGCGGTGAGGCGCACTTGTGCTTTCAGGCCGGTGTGCACCACGTCGATATCCTGCGGAGTGATGCGCGCTTCGACGATGAGTTTATCGTCTTGCGGCACGAGGGTCATCACGGTGTCACCCGGCTTCACCACACCGCCGATGGTGTGCACCATCAGGCCGGTTACGGTGCCGGTGATAGGAGCCACGATATCAACGCGACGGGCGACATCACCCGCGCTGCGCATTTGTTCGTTGAGGCTTGAAAGCTGCGTTTGCGTTTCTTTCAACTCGGCCACTACCTGATTCAGGAATTCAGTTTTCAGGTTGATGATGTTGATCTTGGATTCGTTGATTGTCTGGCTGGCGCGGCTGATCATCGCCTGCGCCTGACCACGCTGGCCGATGAGGTCGGCCGATTGACGTTCCAGCGCCAGCAGACGCGGCTTCAGTGCATTGCCTTTGGCCAGCAGGCCGCGCACCACGGTGATCTCTTCATCCAGTAGCGAGACCTGACGGCCTGCCGCATTCGCCTGGTCGCGTAGGCCGGAAATTTCGGAACCGCTTTGCGCAATCTTTTGGTTCAGCACGTCGATCTGACCGCTGAGTGATTCACGGTGGCTGGTGAACAGGCGGCGCTGCGAATCGAGGTTGTCGCGCACGGTGGTGTCGGTGGCTTCAAGGCTCGTCAGCTCTTCAGGGAAGGTGACGGTGGGTTTGTCGTCGCGCTCGGCCAGCAAGCGCGATTCGGCGGCGCGGGCGGCGATGTATTCGCCACGCAGCAGGTCGGCGCGGGCCTGGCTGTTGGTGTTATCGAGTTTCACCAGCAACTGGCCAGCTTTCACGAGGTCGCCCTCGCGCACGGCAATTTCTTTGACGATGCCGCCTTCGAGATGCTGGATCTCTTTGCGGTTGCTATCGACCACGATGCGGCCCGGTGCGACCGCGCCGCTTTGCAGCGGCACCAGCGCCGCCCACAGGAAGATGAAGCCGAACAGGAACACCATGAGCCCCAAGCCCATCATGATGGTGGGACGCGCGCGATGCTCGGGCGTGTCCATGACGCTTGGGTCATACGGAATGAATTTCGCGGCGAGGCGATCGACCATTGAGGTGGCGTCCTTCAGGCGCGCGACCGTCTTGCGGCCATGGCCTTTGCCATTACCGCCGCCTTGCACGGCAGTGCCGCGATATTGCACGGTGGGAATATTGCGCGAGGAACGGCGGCTCATGATTCATCTCCCCGAACGATGCGGGCCTGCACCGGCGCAGCGGCGGTGAAGCGTTGCAGGATCTCGGCACGCGGGCCCATCGCTTCGATCTGGCCGCCGCGCAGCATCATCACTGTGTCGACCATGGCAAGGATGCTCGGGCGGTGGGCGATAACGATGGTGGTGGTGCCCTTTTGCTTGAGGTAGCCGATGCAGTTCATCAGCGCGCGTTCACCTTCACCGTCGAGGTTGCTGTTGGGTTCGTCCATCAGCACGAATTTGGGGTTGCCGAAAATGGCGCGGGCGAGCCCCAGGCGTTGCTTCTGGCCGGGCGAGAGCACGGTGTTGCCGGGAATATATTGCGTATCGTAGCCATTGGGGAATTGCAGGATGAGCTCGTGCACCCCGGCGCGCTGCGCGGCTTCGATGATGGCCGCGTCGTCGACCCCTTCGCGCATGCGGGCGATGTTCTGTTTAATGCTGCCCATGAACAGTTCCACCTGCTGCGGCAGGTAACCGATATGCGGGCCGATATCACCGCGGTTCCAGCGGAAGATGTCCTGACCGTCGAGGCGCACGGTGCCGTGGGTGGGTGGGAACACACCCATGAGTACTTTGCCAAGGGTGGTTTTACCCGCTGCTGAGGGGCCAATGATGCCAAGCGATTCGCCAACGCGCAGGTTGAAGTTGATGCCGCGCAGGATGGGCGGAATGGCCGGCGGGCTGTAATAAACATTCTCGGCTGAGACGATGCCGGCGGGTGCGGGCAGGGCGGTTTCGCCGCGTGGCATGTCGGTCATCTGCAGCAGTTTGGTGAGGCGGCGGTACGCATCGCGCGCGGCGACGAACTGCTTCCACAGCATGATGGTGTTCTCGAACGGCGCGAGCGCGCGAGCGATGAGGATGGAGCTGGCAACGAGACCACCCACCGAGAGCTGGTTGTTGAGCGCCAGCCATGCACCGATGGCGGTGACGGCCATTTGCAGCAGCATGCGTGCCGAGCGGCTGACACCGAGAATGATGGCGCTGCGGTCCTGGGCTTTGTCCTGCAGCGCGAGGCCTTGCGCGTTCTGCTCGGCCCAACGGGTGATGACGGTTTCGCCCATGCCCATGGCCTGAATGGCCTCAGAATGGCGGCCCAACAGGTCTGCATGCAGCATGGTGTCGACGGATTTTTCGTTGGCGCGCATCAGCGGTTTGCGGGTGGCGTATTCATTCACCAGCGC
>JBEIOT010000144.1:0-5442 GCA_040377415.1 Azospirillum sp.
GATGGTGTGGCGCTGCTGCTCGGTGAGTTGGCTAGCCGCACCGATCGTACCGGTGAAGCCATCGAAGCGGTGAAGGTGGTGCTTTCGGATATCCGCACGCGCGGCGTGACGACGCAAGAATGCGAGGACGCGCGCACCAATGCGTTGGGCAAATATGTGCTGCAGCTGGATAGCTCGCGCAGCGTCGCCGAAACGCTGATGATGATGCGGCTTTATAAATTGGGTGAAGATTATCTGGATGAGCGCGAGGCGAAATTCCGCGCCGTGCGTTGCACCGATATCAGCGTGCTGGCCGGTGAATTGCTTGATCCTGCGCGCTTCATGTTCGTGACGGCTGGCGCCCCATGAGCTGGGCCTGGCAGGACGATGCGTGCTGGCAATCCTGCTCGGCCGAAGCGCGCGCCCGCGCGGATCGTTGGTTGATGGATGACGCAGCATTGTTGCCGCAATTGCGCACGTTGGCGCTGACGCAACCGCTGGCCAACGCCAGCCGTGAACAGCTGGCTGCATGGCGTGCGCAGGCGACCGAGTTGTGGTCGCGCACGGATCAGCTGGTGGTCATTGGCACGGGTGGGGCGAGCCTTGGTTCGCAGGCTTTGTGCGCGCTCAGTGAAGAACCCGCACGCGTACGTTTCTTCGAGAATTGCGACCCGGCCACGGCGGCGAGTTTTGCGCGCCTGCCGCGTGAGAATACGGCGTGGTGCATCGTCAGCAAATCCGGCGAGACAGTGGAGACACTGGCGGCCGCGTTGAGCCTTGTGGCGCATTACGCCAACGCGCCGAGCTTGTTGCGTGAGCGCATCGTGGTCATCGTGGGTGATGCGCACAGTACGCTGGCGCAACTGGCAAGCTCGCAAGGCTGGCCGATGCTGGAACACCCGGCGGTCGGCGGACGTTTCTCCATTTTCTCGGTCGTTGGATTATTCCCGGCGGCGTATGCCGGGCTTGATATCGTTGCCATTCATGATGCGGCGCAAGCCAATCTGGTGGCCGATAAAGCGCTGCTGACGCATGCGGCATGGCTGGCGGCGAACGCCAAGGAAAAACCCATCCATGTCATCATGGCCTATGCCGACCGGCTACGCGCGACGACGCAATGGTACAAACAATTATGGGCCGAAAGCCTTGGCAAAGATGGCAGCGGAAGCACGCTGGTAACGGCCATTGGCTCCATCGACCAGCATAGTCAGCTGCAACTTTACCTCGACGGCCCGCGCGACAAGCTGGTGACCTTGTGGTTGCCGGATGTGGCCGATCAAGGCGAGCCGTTGCCGGACCTGCATATCCCGGGCTTGGCGTATCTCGCCGGTCATCGCATGGGTGAAGTGATGCGGGCGACGGCGGAAGCGACGGCGATGACGCTGGCGAAATCGGGTGCACCGCTGCGCGTGGCGCGCGGCACGCTTGATGCGGCAAGTTTGGCGGCCTGGATGGCGCGGCAGATGATGGAAACGCTGGCCGTCGCGTTATTGTTGGGCGTTGATCCCTATTCGCAGCCGGCGGTGGAAGAAGGCAAAAAGCTGACGCGTGCAGCACTGGCCGGTGCGGCATGAGCATTCGTCGACTGCCTGCGAATTTAGTGAACCAGATCGCTGCAGGTGAGGTGATCGAGCGCCCGGGTTCGGCCTTGAAAGAACTGGTCGAGAACGCCATCGATGCCGGTGCAAGCGACATCGACATTGCGCTGGAGCAAGGCGGCATCGCGCTGATCCGCGTGCGCGATAACGGGCGCGGCATGGGGCCCGATGATCTGGCGCTGTGCGTCGAGCGGCACGCGACGAGCAAACTTTCCGACGATGATCTGCTGGCCATTCACTTCCTCGGCTTTCGGGGTGAAGCGTTGCCTTCCATCGGTTCGGTGTCGAAGCTTTCCATTACCAGCCGTGCGCGCGGTGCAGCGCAGGCGCATAGCATTCGCGTGGAGAACGGGCAGGTGAGCGAGCTGATGCCTGCGGCGCTGACCGACGGGACGCTGGTGGAAGTGCGCGACCTGTTCTTTGCGACGCCGGCGCGCCTGAAGTTCTTGAAATCGCCGCGCAGTGAATTGAATTTTGCGGTGGATGTGGTGGAGCGCCTTGCCATGGCGCATCCGGATATCCGTTTCCGCCTGAGCCATGACGGGCGCACGCTGCGCGATTTTCCGGCGCTGACGCAGGACTGGCTGCAAGCGGCGCCTCAGCGCTTGGAGAAAATTATTGGCTCCGGCTTAGCTGCGAATATCGCACCGGTGGATGGGGTGCGCGAAGGTTTGCGCGTGACGGGCTTTGCGGGCTTGCCGACCTATCATCGCGCGACGTCGCAGGCGCAATATCTGTTCGTAAATCGCCGCCCGGTGCGCGACCGTTTGTTGCTGGGTGTCATCCGTGCGGCGTATCAAGATTTCCTGGCGCGTGACCGCCATCCGGTGGCGGTGTTGTTCCTTGAAGTGCCGACGGATCAGGTCGACGTGAACGTGCATCCGGCGAAAGCCGAAGTGCGCTTCCGTGATGCGCAGCTGGTGCGTGGGTTGATCCTTGGTGCGCTGAAAGCGGCGTTAGCGGGGGTATCGCAGCGGGCGAGTACCACGGTGGCCGACCAGGCGCTGGCGGCGTTCACGCCCAACTATGCGCCCCGCAGCTATGGCGGCGCGGCACCGGCTTACATGATGCAGGAAGCGCCGGAATCACTATGGCGGGGCGAACAGTTGCCGCCGCAGCATCGCGGGGTGGCGCTGGCCGAAATTCCGCAAGCGCTGCAGGATGCGCCGCTGGGCGCCGCCGTGGCGCAGTTGCACAACACCTACATCGTGGCGCAAACGAAAGATGGCTTGGTGGTGGTGGACCAGCATGCCGCGCATGAGCGGCTGATGTATGAAAAATTCAAAGCCGAAATGGCCACCAACGGCGTGGCGCGGCAGGCGTTGCTCATTCCCGAGACGGTGACGCTTTCGGACGCGCAGGCAGCCCGCGTGATGGCGCGGGCGAAAGAATGGGCGGCGCTGGGGCTGGTCATCGAACCGTTCGGCGAAAGCACCATCCTGGTTCGTGAAGTGCCGACGATCCTGGGTGATGCGGATGTGGCCGGGCTCATCCGTGATCTGGCCGATGATCTGAGCTTATATGAAGATGGGCTGGCGCTGGGCGATAAGCTCGAGGCCGTGCTGTCGACCATGGCGTGCCATGGCAGCGTGCGCGCGGGCCGGGCGCTTTCCGTGCATGAAATGAACGCCTTACTGCGGCAAATGGAAGCCACGCCCTTTAGCGGCCAGTGCAACCATGGGCGGCCCACTTACGTGGCGCTCAAGCGCAGCGACGTTGAAAAATTATTCGGCCGCAGGTAAGGAGCCAACCATGGTCATGATGGCATTTTATACGATGGTAGTGGTGGGCTCGGCCTGGTTGGCGGGCCTGCTCGGCACGCGCACGCTGGCGCGCATCGGCAAGCAGGTCGGCTATCCCGTGGGATACGCGCAGCTGGCCATGACGTTGGCGATGATCGGATTCTTGACGGTGGTGAGCATGGCGACCGGCGTGTTGTTGGCGGCGCTGGTGGGCGCGCTGGCATGGACCGTGACGCGTTCGCCGTGGCTGCCGCTGGCGGCCATGGTGATCCTGGCGACGGTGGGTGTGTGGGAATCGCCCGGTGCGTGGCCCGCGAGCGTACCGGTGATCGGCTTCCTGTTGCTGGCGGCGTTGCTATTCGCGGCGAGTTTATTTGCCGCGCGCACGGCGGACATTGCCTTGCCCGTGCTGGCGGCGGTGACGATGGCGGCGAGTTTGCCGTTGATGGTCGCGCCGATCGTCTTCACAGCAGCGCATGGCAGCATGGCGCTTGATATGGGTATTATCCTCGCGGCGTTGGCGGGCGGATTAGCGGTGCTGCCGGGTTCGGCCATCGCAGCGCCGATATTGCGCCTGCCGCTGGCGGTGCTGGTGGCCTATGGTGCCATTCAGGCGATGCATTATGGCGCATGGCCGCTTGGCATCGTTTCCATTCTTATTTGGCTGGCGGGGCTGAAGCTTGCGCCGCGTGAACTGGCGAGCGTGTGATGCGCCTGCGGCTGCCACAGAACGTCGTTGCCGTATTCCATGACTGCCTGATGGCAGCCTTGAGTTTTGGGCTGGCGCTGTACCTGCGTCTTGGCGATCGCATGTTCGCGTATGCGCAGAGCTACCTGATCGAAGGCGCGGCGAGCTTCGCGCTGCTGGTGCTCATCGTGCTGCTGTATTACCGCGCGTATCGCCGGGTGTGGCGTTACACGTCGCTCAACGACCTGTTGATATTGGCGCGTGCGGGCACCATTGCGCTGGTGTTGTTCTATCTCGGCATGTTCTTCGCCACACGGCTTGAGGCACTGCCGCGTTCGGTGCCGTTCATTCACTGGATGTGCCTGATGCTGCTGCTGACGGTGACACGGGTGCTGGTGCGTGTGACGCATGACCGCGCCTTGTTCAAGCGACTGGTGGGGGCGCATGTGCGCGTGCCGGTGTTGCTGGTGGGTGCGACGCCGCAGGCAGAAATGTTCATCCGTGAATCGGAACGCAGTGTGGATTTCCCGTATCGTGCGGTCGGGCTGATCGATGAGGACACGCGCAAACATGGCCGCGAGATCCACCATGTGCGCATCTATGGTGCGTTGAGTGAGATCGGCTATATCCTCAAAAAACTCGACCGTAAGACGCGCACGCCGCAGCGCATCCTGCTGACCGATCCGGCGATGAGCCGCCCGGATTTCGAAGCGCTGATGAAGGTGGCAGAAGAATATAACCTCAGCATCGCACGCCTGCCATCGCTGACGGAACTCAACGCAGGGGAGAGCGTGTACAACACGCATCCGGTGGCGGTGGAAGACATTTTGGGCCGCCCGCAGATCGCGCTGGATCGCGAAGCGATGGGCGTGCTGATGGCGGGCAAGCGTGTGCTCATCACGGGTGCGGGTGGTTCCATCGGTTCAGAACTGGTTCGCCAGATCGCGGGGTTCGGTCCGACCGAATTGTTGCTGCTGGATGTTTCGGAATACCATCTCTACGAGATCGACCGCGAGCTGTCGCAGATCGCGCCGAACCTGCCGCGCCAGGCGGTGTTGGGTGATGTGCGTGACCACGCGCAGCTGCAGCGCGTGTTCGGTGCCTTCAAGCCCGAGATCGTATTCCACGCAGCGGCGGTGAAGCATGTGCCGCTGAGTGAGGCGAATCCGGACCAGGCCATCCTCACCAACATCCTTGGTGGCAAACAGGTGGCGGATGCCTGCGTGGCGCACAAGGTGACCGCGATGGTGCAGGTGAGCACCGACAAGGCCGTGAACCCGACCAACGTGATGGGCGCGAGCAAACGCGCCGCCGAAATTTACGGCCAGATGCTGGCGCAAGACGGCGCGACGACGCGCTTTGTCACCGTGCGCTTTGGCAATGTGCTCAATTCCACGGGCTCGGTCGTGCCGCTGTTCCAGAAGCAACTCTCGGC
>JBEIOT010000059.1:0-9699 GCA_040377415.1 Azospirillum sp.
CGGCATGGTATCACTGCTCACCAGCGCTGCACCGCAGGCCATCGCCTCCAGCATCGACCAGCTCAGCACGAATGGATAGGTGAGGTACAGATGCGCCGCGCTGATCTGGAACAGCGCGATCAGCTGGTCGTACGGCACGGTGCCCGTCCAGTGGATACGCTCGGCAGGCAAGTTCACTTTCTTCAACCATTCACCGCGATAAGTCGTGCCCGGTGCAGCAGCCTTGCCATAACTCACCTCATCCGCACCCACGGCGATGATGTGTAGGTTCGGGCGCTCGCGCAGTAAAATTTCTGCGGCCTGCATGAAGGTCGGGAACCCGCGATACGGCTCGAAATTGCGCGCGATGTAGGTCATCACTTCATCGCCCGGCTTGAACGTTTTGCCGTTGGGTAGCGTGATGCTTGCAGCAGGGTTAGGCTTGCAGTGGTTCGTATCCACCCCGTCATGGATGACGCTGATACGCGGCTGGTATTCCGCCGGGTGCAGGCTCCATTGCCACACGGTGGGCGCCAAGCCCCAATCCATGTTTTCAAGGCTCGCCAGGTTGGTGATGTTCTTCACCCGCATGCGCGCTAGCGTATCTTCATTCGGCGCTTCGTCGCGGTCGAAATCCACATCGGCGCCATGCGCGCGATAATAGAACTCACAAAAATTCAGGAACTTCGCTTTTGGGAACAGGTCGCGCAAGAACAGCGCATCACCCCAGCCGGGATGGCTGACCACGATATCCGGCTCAAAACTTTCTTTCGTTTTCAGCGTATGGCACGCGCGCCATGCTGCCTGCCCCTGATAGACCGCGCGCTCGGTAAGGCGCAGGTAGCGGTGCGTGTCCTTATGCTCGCCTTGCTTGGTGCCATACGTCACGCGCGTCACGCCGGGAATTTCAGCGCTGGTGTGCTTGGTCACGAAATAGATGCGATGCCCGCCTTCCGCCCCGAAAGCACGCGCTAAATGCTTGAACTGCCCCGGCATGTTGGGGTGGATAAATAGCAGGTTCATTACATCGTGCTCGCGATAGCTGCCTCACGCTCGGCATGCACGCGTGTGCGGTAAGTGTTGTAGATGGTGCCCGCGAGAATGACGAGCGCACCGACCAGCGTATAGGTGTCGATGAGCTGCGCGTAGACGAGGTAACCGAGAATGGTGGAGAACACGAGCTGCACGAAATTGAGCGGGATGATGACCATGTACGGTACTTTCGAAATGGCCTTACCCACCAGCACCTGCACCGCATAGGTCAGCCCGCCGATGACGGCCAGCCAGAACCATACTTCCGGCGTCGGGTCCTGCCAGTTGGCGATGCCCATCGGAATACCAAGGATGCTGGTCATCACCAGCATGTAGAACGCGATATGCATCGGTGTTTCGGTGCTGCACAGCAGCTTGATGACCACGCCACAGAACGAGAAGCACAGTGCTGCGCCCAGCACATAAAGCACGCCCGGGCTGGCAGGAATGATGCCGGGACGCGTGATCAGCAGCACACCGAGGAACCCGACCAGCAAGCAGATCCACGTATGCGCGTAGCTTTTTTCTTTCAGCACCATGATGGTGACGACCGTCGCCAGCAGCGGCGTAATGAAATTCAGCGCCGTGTGCATCGGCAGCGTGAACTCACTGCCAAGATAGCCAAGCGAGGTGAGCGTGAGGATGTATGCCGTGTATTCCAGCCCTGCGCGCAGCGAGTAATGTTTCCAACGCGTGGTCGCGAGACCTTTTTTACCCTGCTTGAACGCCCATGGCAGCATGCAGATCGTTGCGATCACGCTGTAGAGGAACAGGATCTGGAACGCATCAAGCGTTTGGGTCGTCGGCGCAAAGCCGAGGAAGCTTGAGAACTCGCCGCGCTTGGCCACCAGGGCCGGCACGCTAAGCGCCGGCACGATGGAGAAGATGATGGTGTTACCCAGCAGCACGAGAATGAACAGGATGATGGCGAGCGTGGTCTGTTTCTTGTGATCCATGAAATGCCCTTTAGAAGCTGAATTGTTCTTTGGTGATGCGTTCTTCGAGATTGTGCTCGGGGTCGAACAGCAGCGAAAGATTCACTGTGCGATCCTCGAACACCGAAACGCTGACGACGTCGCGCACTTCGGTGAAATCCGCCACGGCGGACACCGGACGTTTCTCCGGCTCCAGCACTTCGAAGGTGATGGAGGATTGATGGTTGAGCAGCGCACCCCGCCAGCGACGCGGCCTGAACGGCGCGATGGGCGTGAGCGTCAGCAGTTTGGCATTGAGTGGAAGGATGGGCCCGCCCGCCGAGAAGTTATACGCGGTAGAACCTGCGGGGGTGCCGACCAGCACGCCATCGGCGATCATTTCCTGCACGCGCACCACATGGTCGATGGACACACGCAGCTTCGCCGCCTGTCGTGATTCGCGGAACAGCGACACTTCGTTGATGGCCAGCTCCTGACGTTCCTTGCCATCCATCGTGCGCGTATACATGATGAGCGGATGCAGCGATGCGCTGCGCGCTTCGCTGATGCGCTCGGCCAAACGGTCCGGCGAATAATTGTTGAGCAGGAATCCGACCGAGCCGCAATTCATGCCGTAAACGGGGATATTACGGTGCATGTATTTGTGCAGCACCTGCAGCATGAAGCCATCGCCACCCAGCGCCACCAGCACATCCGGCTTAGTGCGTTTACCCGCGATGTCGAGGAACTTATGCTTGGCCGCAAGCTCGCGGTAAGCAGCCTGTGCCTTCGGCGATTCGTCGGCCAAACACGCGATGCGATCGGGATTTATCATGGGCTGAACGTAGCAGCCCGTTTAACCCTTGCAACAAACCAATGGTTAATACCCACGTCACAGTTCTTGCCTTGCGTAGCGCCGTAGCTGCGCGAGCCGCGTCAGCGGGAAGGGTCAGCGACTGGAAGGAGCGAAGGGATGGATAATCCCTTCAAGGCGCAAAGCGCCCACTAGCGAGACTAATGTCTCGCAATATTCTGGCGAATGAGCGCCATGAAATACGGCAAATACTCGATGTCGCGGCCATCGGCGGCGGAGAGCACGTTCTGCACCAGACGGTTCGCATAGTTGAGCGAGCCGGGAATAGCTTCACTGCCCTCCATCGATTGCACGACGCGCAGGATATGACGGATCGCGTCGAACATGGTCTCCGGCAATCCGCTGCGGTCGAACAGACCGCGGAAGCCGAAATCCCCTTTATCGGAAATCAACTTGCGTGCGTTGGGCAGCGGTACGTTGGCAAAATGCGCCAATGCGGCAGTGAAGAAGGTGAGCTGCCCACGGCATAACGCCGTCATCACCAACGAGGGCGTGAGGCGCTCGAGCGTCGCCATCTGGCGCACCAGTCCCATTACTTCTTCATCGGGAAGGTCATGCTTGAGCATGCGCAGCATCACGTCATCGTGCGATGCCGATGCATCGCGGTCGACCTGCTCGTCGCTCAAGTTGTATCGGGCTTTGAGTTGCTCGGCCACCGCCGCGCTCGCCTGATTCACGAGGCGTTCGACAAGCGCCATTGGCAGCGGGTGGCGCTCGGCCATCGCGGCGATCACCTGCGGTTCATTGCGGAATTCATCGGCTACTTTGGTAAGCGAACGCTCGGCGATATGGGCGCCGCTATTGCCAAGCAGGCTGCTAATGACATCGGGGTATTTCGTCTCGACCAGCGCGTCGCTCACGCGCTCGGAAACGGTCGGGCGTTTGCTGATGGTGGTCAGCTTATCCATATCGCGTGTCGCTTCGATGATCTTCACGAAATCTGAATCCGACAAAACTTCGGTCGATGCCAGTATCGGCAGCGCCACGGAATCCACATCGTTGGCCATATGCCACACGATGTCACGCGGAATGCTCGGGTTTTCCTTGATGCGCTCAGCCAGCGTTTCACGCACGCGCAGCGCGGTATCTTTCATCAGCATGCGGAAGATATGCTCGGCGATATCGCGTTCGCGTTCGCCAAAACTTTCGGCATTGTAATTACGCGCGACTTTTTCCAGCACACTGGCGCGGCTATCGGGCGAGTCGTCCTTCAACAGGCGCTCCACGTCGCTCGCCGTCAGGATCGTCGCCTGTTGCGAATGCGCGCTAGTGGATGGTTGGGCGGTCATGGAACGCACGTCCGATCATGGTCAGCATCATATCCATGTGCTCGACCGACTGTAGGTAACCGCCCCGATGGATATGCTCCGACATGCGCTTGGCAAAATCGGTGGCGCGGTATTTTCCGTATTCCGTTTCCTGCAGCGCCAAGCGCAGCATGGTGTTCACCGCGGGGTAGTAGCCAGCGGGCAAATGCGCCGATTCATAGAGCGCTTTGAAACCCAGCGGGCCCGGGTCCAGCAACAGGATGCGTGCGTTGCTCGCCGGAATACCGACGCGTTGCGCGATGGCGGTCTCGAAGAAGCGCAGGTCGCCGATGGCCAGCGAGCGGAAGATCACCGAATCGGTCAGGCGACCGTTCTTGTGCATCTGCTCGATGAGACCGGTCATGTCCTGCTGGCTCATCCACGGGCTAATGAATTGCAGCAGCGCCGTCTCGCGCGCATGCCCCGAGCTATCGTCGACCACGTGCTTACCCAAACGGTATTTCTTGGTGAGCTGCTTTTTGAGGTCGTTGCTCACTTTGCTGAACAGCTTCTCGGCGAACCCATGCGACAATCCGCCGCGATAGACCAGCTCTTCCATGATATCATGGTCGCGGCCAAATTCTTCCAACACGTCCTCGATGGTCGTCTCGGCCATCTGCGCACCTTTGTTGGTGACGACGAGGCTCACGATGCGCGCATCATGCGTGGCGACCAGCGCATGGCTGAGTTCCTTGGAGATACTGCGGCGCGATGCAATGGCACGCAGCTTCGGGTGCTCACGCGTTGCCAATACGATGGCGATGAGATCGTCCTCGCTCAGCACGGTCGAATATTGCAGCACGGGCGTGGCCACTTCATGGTGGTCTTGGGCCAGCTTCATGATGATGTCATGCGGCACGTTGTGTGCGTCTTTCAATTCCATCGCGATCAGCTTGCGCACCTTGATCTCGGTGTCTTTGGTCAGCAGGCGGAAAATTTCGTTGGCGAGGGTAATTTCCGATTCGGAAAAGTCGCCGCTGCCATAGCCTTTGCCAATTTTCTCAGCGATACGCGAACGCATCGCGGCCGAGGGTTCGCGTACGAGAAGTTCGATATCTTCGCGCGTTATTTTCATGGCGTTACGTGTGACCGGTGCGGAATGCACAATAACCAACCTAATCCTGGAGTTGTTAACATTTTATTAACATACTGGGCAAATCCAAGCAAGCCTAGCATCACAATGGCTTACCCCAAATGGAGAGTGCGCCGCCACTCTTGACCTTATCTGCCCCGCCCCATAGAACATCGGCAAGCATCAACGAGGCTTTGGAGCAACAGATGAACAAGGTTTACGCCGACGCGGCGAGCGCCCTGGAAGGGCTACTAAAAGATAATATGACCATTATGTCGGGCGGCTTTGGCCTCTGCGGCATCCCCGAGCATTCCATCAAGGCCATCAAGGATTCGGGCATTAAAGGTCTTACCGTCATTTCCAACAATTGCGGCGTCGATGATTTCGGCCTCGGCATCCTGCTCAAGGATCGCCAGATCAAGAAAATGGTCAGCAGCTACGTCGGCGAGAATAAAACCTTTGAAACCCAGTATCTTGCTGGCGAGTTGGAAATTGAATTCAACCCGCAGGGAACGCTGGCCGAGCGCATCCGTGCTGGTGGTGCGGGCATCCCTGCCTTCTACACCAAGACCGGTGTCGGTACCATCGTCGCTGAGGGCAAAGAGATCCGCCAATTCAACGGCGAAGATTACGTGATGGAAACCGGTCTCACCGCCGATGTGGCTATCGTGAAAGCCTGGAAGGGCGACAAAGCAGGTAACCTCATCTTCCGCAAAACAGCGCGCAACTTCAACCCGATGATGGCGACCGCCGGTAAGGTCACCATCGCCGAGGTCGAGGAACTGGTCGAAGTGGGCGAACTCAACGCCAACGACATCCACACCGCGGGCATTTTCGTGCAGCGCATTTTCCTCGGCAAGAATTTCGAGAAGCGCATCGAACAACGCACCGTCAGAAAGGTAGCATAACATGGCTTGGGATAGAGATCAGATCGCGATGCGCGCAGCCAAAGAATTGCGCACGGGCTATTACGTGAACTTGGGCATCGGCATTCCCACGCTGGTGGCCAACCACATCCCCGACGGCATGCAGGTCACCTTGCAATCGGAAAACGGCATGCTCGGCATGGGCGCCTTCCCCATCGAAGGCACCGAAGACGCCGACCTCATCAATGCCGGCAAACAGACCATCTCGGAACTGCCCGAGAGCGTCTATTTCAGCAGCGCCGATTCCTTCGGCATGATCCGCGGCGGCCATATCGACCTCTCTGTTCTGGGTGCACTGCAAGTCAGCGAACAAGGCGACCTCGCCAACTGGATGGTGCCCGGCAAAATGGTCAAAGGCATGGGTGGCGCGATGGATCTTGTCGCCGGCGTCAAACGCATCGTCGTCATCATGGAACATGTCGCCAAGGATGGTTCGCCCAAACTCGTGCATCAATGCTCGCTGCCGCTCACCGGCGTCGGCGTGGTCGACCTCGTCATCACCGACCTGTGCGTGTTCGAGATCATCGACGGTAAGATGCACCTCATTGAACTGGCCGACGGCGTGACCGCCGAAGAGGTGCGCACTAAGACCGAGGCGACCTACGTTGAGTCGCTGGCGAAAAAAGCCGCCTAGGTGAGCAGCGCTTCACGCGTGATCTACCTCGCTGTCCTCATCGAGGGCTATATCGTGCTGGCGACGGAGCTCATCGCCATTCGCCTGCTCGTCCCCTTCGTCGGCAGCGGTACCGAGATCGTCGCCATCATCGTCGGTGCAGTACTGCTCCCTCTTGCGGCGGGCTACGAAGCAGGTAGCCGCCACCCGGCGAACAAACCCGTGCGCAAGCGCCTGCTGCGCAACGCCCTCTCGGCGCTGGGTATCCTGGCCTTCGGCCTCTCCTACCCGTTCCTCCAAATTTTCTTTAGCCTCACCGACGCGTTGCATGTGCACCGCCTTGCGCAGACCACGCTCTATGTTGCGCTGTTCCTCATCTACCCCGTGTACCTGCTGGCGCAGACCGTGCCGCTGGTAAGTCATTACTTCCGCGGTGCCAGCCTAAGTCGCCACACTGGGCGCATGCTGTTCTTCTCCACGCTGGGCTCGTTCCTAGGCTCCATCCTCTCCACCCTCGTGCTCATGACCGTCATCGGTGTGCATGGCACCGTCATCGTCACCATGGGCTTGCTGCTCACACTCATCGTGCTGCTCGCCCATCGCCGCTACTGGTACGATGTGCTGATCGGGGTTTTCCTGTTCCTTGTCGTCTGCGGCATGAACAATGCGGGGCTGTTCTCCAAACTCCACATCGTTTCCAACAACGCGTACAACATCATCCGCGTGTATGATGTGCCGCACGAACCCGGCAACCGCATCCTCGATGTGAACCATTCGTACTCATCGAAATTCGCGCAAGAACCGCAGCAGGATTTCCCGTACCTGCGCTTCATCCGCCAGCATTTCATCGAACCGCTGGCTGCATCGACCCCGCCGCGCGCCATCCTCATCTTGGGTGCGGGGGGCTTCACCCTTGGCCGCCATGACAGCACCAATCAGTATGATTACGTCGATATCGACCCCGCCATCAAAGATGTCAGCGAGCGTGCTTTCCTGAAAAAGCCGTTAGCGGCCAACCAGCATTTCCACCCCGCCTCGGCGCGCGCCTTCCTGCGCGAGTCCGACGCGACCTACGACCTTATCGTGATCGACGTGTACAGCGACATGCACTCCATCCCCGCCGAAACGACGACGGTCGAATTCTTCGAGGGCGTGAAAGCGCATTTGAAGCCCGGTGGCATCGTGGTCGCCAACGTCATCGCCAGCCCGGCTTTTGCCGATCGCTTCACGCGCCGCTATACCAATAGCTTCATGAAAGTGTTCCCGCATTACTCACGGCAGATCATCGGTGATTTCAATGCCTGGGGCGGCAAGCAGAGCCAGAACATCATCTATATCCATTTTGGTAGTAGCGCCGACGACACCCGCTACACCGACGATAAAAATACGTATTTCTTGGACCGCGATTAAGCGGCGCCGCCCATCTTCAGGATCAGCTTCCACTCATCCGCAGTCACCGGCTGCACCGAAAGCCGCGCACTGGTCACCAGCGACATGCTGGCCAGCGCCTTGGTCGCTTTAACATCGGCCAGCGTTACCGGCTTCTTCAATTTGCTTACTGCCTTCACATCCACCATGCCGAATTTGGCCGTCTCGTCGGTCGGGTCGGGGTGAAACAGCTTCACCACCTCGACGATGCCGACGATCTCCTTGCCTTCGTTGCTATGGTAGAAGAACCCGCGATCGCCCAGCTTCATGGCCATCATCTGCTGCTTGGCAAGATGATTGCGTACTCCGGTCCAGCCCGTGCCTTTTGCGCCCGCTTTCACCTGGTCGTCCCACGACCAGACGGACGGCTCGGACTTGAACAGCCAGTACTGCATTATTCTTTGTTGAAGGCCACGACCACGCCGCGCTTCTTGAAGTAGGTCTGCAGCATTTTGCGGCCCTGACGGTTGTTCTGCGGCAGCAGAGTCTGGTCCATCAACACCTGCTTCTCGCCCTTGGCAACCAACGCCAGCTTCAGGTTGGCGATCTTCTCGTCCAGCCCTTCGTTGTTGTCGTTGAGCGAAGCATGCACTTCATCGAGTGCGGTTTTTACAGCGTCGGTCATTACGCGATCTCGAACGTTGCGTCGACTTCGACTGCTACACCAAATGGCAGACCTGAGACGCCCACGGCGAAGCGCGCGTGCTTACCGGCGTCGCCCATCAGCGCCACCATGAAGTCCGATACGCCATTGGCGACCTTGGGGTGGTCGGTGAAATCGTCCGGCGCGTTCACGAACACACCAAGACGAATGAGCTTCTTGATGCGTCCCAGATCACCACCGAGGGCGTTCTTCACATGGGCGAGGATGTTCTCGGCGCACAGCTTGGCGCAAGCCTGGCCTTCTTCGATGGAAAACTCACGACCGACCTTGCCAACGAACTGCGGTTTGCCGTCCTTCATGGGCAGGGTACCCGACACGAACAGCGTATTTCCCGAGATAGCGCACGGAATATAGTTTGCGGCCGGCATGCCTACCACGGGTAGCTCGACGCCCAGTTCCTTCAGTTTCGATGCGAGATCAGCCATAAACAACTCCTTATGTTCCAATAGATTGACCGCCTGCATAGCCCACCCTTGCCTTGTTGTAAATATGCATGAGCACACGGAATTTGCTCAAATTTTAGGGATCGAATGCAACAAATTTGTCATACAATTGTAACAAAACTGTGATAAAGATTAACGACAGCTCGGCGGACCGAGTGAAACACAAGGGAGTGATGGATATGAGATTGAGTGTAGAGAATATGAAGACCGTCGCCTGGTGCATGATGCTTGCGTACGTAGCCATGCTGGTACCGGTCGACGCATTGGCGGCTTCAGGCGGATATCAAGGCACCAACAGCGATTCGAGCGTACTGGGTGGCCTGCTTTGCGGCGTAGCTGCATGGTTCACCGGCACCGTTGGTCAAGGTATTGCGACCCTGGCGATCATCGTGATCGGCATTGGCGCACTGATGGGTAAAGTATCCTGGGGTATGGCGATCATCGTAG
>JBEIOT010000012.1:0-15754 GCA_040377415.1 Azospirillum sp.
AGTGGCGATGATGTCGCTGCCAATATTGTGCAGGCCGAGCAGCTGGTAAAAGAGGCTGTGCAGGCGGGCGCAAAGTTCATGGCATTGCCCGAGAACGCCTTCTACATGCGGCGTGAAGGTACTGCGAAAGCGGTGGATGTTGCGATGGGCGCGCATGAAGGTATTCGCTGGGCGCAGGCTGCAGCCAAGCTACATGGTATCTGGTTGCTGATCGGTTCCATCCGCGCGCTGGAAAGCGGTGAGAAACCATTCAATCGTTCGGTGCTGGTGTCGCCAGCAGGTGAGATTGCCGCGCATTACGACAAGCTTCATCTGTTCGATGTGACGTTGCCGGATGGGCAGCAATATCTTGAATCATCGCAAGCGCTGGCGGGTTGCTCGCCGGTGCTGGCAAGAACCGAGCTCGCTAATATCGGCCTGTCGATCTGTTATGATGTGCGCTTTGCGCCGCAATATCGCGCGTTGGCCCTTGCAGGTGCAGATGTTTTGACGGTGCCTAGTGCGTTCACCAAACCGACGGGTGCGGCGCATTGGCATATTTTGTTGCGCGCGCGTGCCATCGAGAATGCGTGCTACGTCATTGCACCAGCACAGGCGGGTATACACCCCGGTGGACGTGAGACCTATGGCCACACGCTCATCGTGAATCCGTGGGGCGAGATCATCGCTGAAGCGCAAGCCGACATGCCGCAGGTGGTATTGGCTGAGATCGACCTGGCGAAAGTAGCGCAGGTGCGTGCGCAAATTCCGGTGCTGGCGCATCACCGCGTGTTGCCGGATGTGCAAATAAATTAAGGGAAAAGACTAGCGGGCCGTTTCGTGCGCTGCTTGCTCATCGCGCGCGGCGAGGCGTTCGGCATGGTTGGCACCCTGTTCCTTGCCATCCCACCATTGGTTCTTGGGGATGGGTGATTCCGGTGCGGGACCTTCAATCGTCGGCTTCTGGATGGGCGGGCCTTCGATGCGCGGCTTGCTGATGCTGACAGGCGAATCGCCATGCTCAATACGTGCTAGCGAAGCGGTCGAATTTTCGCGTACCGCATCAACGGGCGGCGGCGCATCGGCGGCGATGTTCAGTTTGGCTTCCGATTGCGTGGCCTTCAATGTGTCGAGTTCGGTTTTTACTTCTGCATATTTTTGCAGTAGTGAGTCGCGCTCGGCGCGGGTGAGGATGATCTCATCTTTCGCCTGATCGAACTGGCGACGGCCATCGTTGGCATGTTTGGCACCGCTGAACATGAAATACACCGGCGACAACACGAAGCCAGCAAAACCAAAAATGCCGCCCACTGCTACAGCGTTGGTCGTACGCTCGCTGATCGTCTTTAGGCGACGTCCAATGCTTGGTACTAAACCGAATGTATGGCTAAGGAGAGCATGTCCAAATCCATGCTCCTTATTGGCAATCATCTTCTCAACTGCTTCTCGGTGTTCAGGCTTTACTTTGTCTAACGTGCTCCGGATATCGTTGTAAGTGCCCTCTCCATGTCCAAATACAAAGGTCGCGCATTTACCAAAGAAACGTTTTGAACTGCCAACGCCGCCAGTGTGCGTGTTGTTCACTAACTCATTCGCGCTCTGTCGCCATTTGGCAACCAGTTCGCCAGCTTTGTTGTGGAAGATATAGGTTACTAAGCCCCCAACGAGAAGACCGCCAAACGCAAAGCCATAATGCGCGACTGCACCTTCGCCTGTGCCGGTTACAAAAGCACCCGGGCCTTTGTACGACTCCTGTGTAATGTCGCCATTTTGTTGATCGATGCGCTTTTCCATCCTACCAGTCTAGCAGTGGCATGTGACGGTTTGATGACGAAATGGCATAAAAAAGGAGAGGCCTAAGCCTCTCCCCAATGTAGCATATATTTAGTCTTTTTTGCCATTGCCGGAACCCGCACCGAGTGCGGATGCAACCGTTGCGGTTGATGCAATGCCCATCCCTATGGCCCTGCGATTGGCAGGAGTATGGGGAAAAGTGCAAAGATCACCACAGGACCTACGAGCCCGGCACCCATAATTCCAGTGGCTGTTGCAATATCGGAACCCGTCAGTTTTGAGCTTTGATCAGACATTTTTTCACCTATGTCTAAAAAGTGCATAAGCACTATGTTTCAGGCAAGCGACTGCATTATCCGGTCATGTTTCAGAAATTAAAACAAATTGACGTAGCAAATTTAACAAAAGGCTGTGACGGTTTGATAACAGATTCAAAAGAAAAGGGCGGCCGAGGCCACCCTTTAGTTTGTTCGTCTCGGGGAAGAGAGGCTCAGAATATTGCTAATCTTCGTCTTTCCCTGTCGCGGCGAACTTGAGCGCTTTCGTGCTGCCGCCGATGATGCTTCCACCCACCACGAGACCTAGGCCCCCGGTGGTAAGGATAACAAATAAACCAATTCCAACACCGACAGCACCCGCGGCTCCTGCAGCAGCTCGTGTTGCTGCTTTTTCGATATTTGACTCCTCAGACATACTAAATTCCAATGTCTAAAAGTGCTAAAGCACGTTGTCAGACAAGCGTCTGCTTATCCGGTCATTGTTTAAGAAATTGCATTACAAAAACAAAAGTGACCCTCGCAAATTAGCAAAGAGCTATGACAGCTTGATGACGTTATTGCGGTTTTTTTGCCGACAACAGGTAATTGACGTCTAAGTCTTTGTCATTAAGGCTGAACTTGCCGCTTAGTGGGCTGAAAATAATGCCCATGGGTTGGCAGTCGGTAAAGCCGCGCTTCTCCAGCGAATCCTTCATTTCGGAAGGACGAACGAACTTATTCCAGTCATGCGTGCCGCGAGGCAGCCAGCGCAACACGTATTCAGCGCCCACGATAGCCATGGCAAATGCTTTAGCGGTGCGGTTCATGGTCGACATCAGGATCAGTCCGCCGGGTTTCACGAGGGCTGTTAAGGCATCGTAAAATAAGGCAATGTCGGCTACATGCTCGATGATCTCAAGGGCTAGCACCACGTCGTATTGCGTGCCGGTATCGGCTAAAGCCTCGGCGGTGGTGGCGCGGTAATCAATGGTAAGGCCCATGCTTTGCGCGTGGGCGTGCGCCACTTCGACATTGCGGGCGGAAGCGTCGACGCCGGTTACGGTAGCGCCCAAACGGGACAGCGGCTCGCAGATCAGGCCGCCACCGGAGCCGACATCCAGCACAGTGAGATTCTTTAAAGGTGTTGCCGAAGCGCTCTCAGGCCCGGTGAGCCTGCCGAAATGCCCTTCGATGCGCTCGCGGATCCAGCTTAGCCGGGTTGGGTTCATGCGATGCAGGGGCGCGAATTTACCGCGTTCATCCCACCATTGCTCGGCAATGGCCGAGAACTGGGCCACTTCGGCATCGTCGATGGTGCTTGGCTTGGTTGCGTTAGTCATGGTATTTTCTGGATAAACCGTATGAAGCTACCACGCAACACCCGATCCACCTCCGACCTCTTCGCCGGGTTCGATCAACTGATCCGCGAATACGTGATCGAGCGCCCACGCGCCCGCTGGTTCGAACTGCGCGGTAAATTCGAGAATCTGCCCGAGACCAATTTCGACCTTGGCTGCCAATTCGCCGGTCGTGGCCAATGGTTCGATGCCAGCCTGCGTTTCCGTTTCGTGCTGAAGCTGGAGCCGACGCATGTGCAGGCATGGTTCAATCTGGGTAACTGCTACCAGCAAATGAATAAATTCGATCAGGCGGCGGATGCATTCCGCCAGACGCTGCGGCTTGACCCCACGCACCAACATGCACGCTTCCTGCTTTCGAGCCTTGGGCCGATGAGCGTGGAGCAGTTGCCCAAGACGATGCCGTGCGACATGGTGGAGGGGTTCTTTACGCAAGTGGCGCCCGATTATGACCGGCTGGCCGAAGCGAACCACTATCATGGCCCGCGCCTTGTTGCCGAAGCGTGCCGCCCTTACCTGAAAAAAACCACCGGCCTGCACCTGATCGATCTGGGATGCGGTACGGGCCTCGTCGCCAAACCATGGCGGGGGCTGTGCCGTGAAATTTTGGGCGTGGATATGACGCAGGCGATGGTGGCTGCCAGCCAGACCGCCCGCAGCGGTGATAACCCGACCTATGACCGCGTGCTGAAAGAAGACATCAATGCCATTGAGCCCGGCACCTTCATGCCCGGGGCGACGGACGTGGTGCTGTGCGTGGATACGGCGCAGTTCTTAGGCGATCTTGCGCCCGTGACCAAACTGGCTGCGCAGGCGTTGAACGCTGAAGGGCTGTTCGTCATCAGCATCGAGCCGATGAACGCTCCGCATGGCTTTGCCGTGAATCCCCAGACCAGCCGTTTCGGGCACCACCCGGATTATGTGCGCAAGACTGCCGCTGCCTTCGGACTTGAGCTGAAACGCGATAGCCAGGTGGCGCTCTATGCCGGGCTGAATAATCAACTCTTTGTCTTTGGTAAGAAGTCCGCATGACCCACCGCATCCATCCCGTTGGCCGTGGCCACGCCAAAGCATTATCCGAGCTTCACAAAGCATGCTTCCCGAAAGGCTGGAGCCATTTGGAGTTCGAAAGCTTCTTCGAGCGTGCAGGTGTGTTCGCCGCGATTGCCTATAGTGAAAAATTACCGGTCGGCTTCGTGCTTTGCTGGCTGATCGAAGACCAGTGCGACCTGCTGAGCATGGGCGTACTGGCCGACCATCGCCGCGACGGGGTGGGGCAGATGATGCTGGATTATGCGCTGGAGACCGCCGCCCACATGGGCGCCAAGCACATGGCGCTGGAAGTGAACATCAACAATACGGCCGCACAGCAGCTTTACGAGGCGCAGGGCTTCGAGCGATTCAGCGTGCGCAAAGGCTATTACAGCAACGCCGACGGCACGCGTGCCGATGCAATTTGCCTGCGGAAGCCTCTCCAATAATAGGTCACCTATTGAGTGTAAATAGATGAGAAATTCTTGTTTCACTATTCTGGCTATTTTGTTTGCAACCACTTCGTTCGCTAACGAAGTTAAACTCATTACGAATCGTGGAGTAGGAGAACAGCCTCCTCTCCAAGAACTAAAAGAAAAGCTTTCGCCTACCGATGTATATGATCTTAGTTTTGTGGCTTATGACGAAAAATTCGCGGAAGAACTCGGGCTGAAGTCGGAATATATTTCAGAGATGGATAAAGGTTTGCGGTGGTTTGAAATACGCATTCTCACCGAAGGAAATTTTACAAGATGTTACTATAATTTAGCACTTGATAAGACTCTCAAGCTTGCATTGCCATTAGAAAACTTTGACCGTGCAATTCCCTTACCAACATTGCCTAACAAAGGCGTTTACGAAGACAGTCCTCAAGATGCCTGGCCAAAACTAAAAGAACTAAGGGGTGAGCAATCAACGCTAATATATAAGAATAAAGCCTATGTTGCAGGTTATAATCCTATGCTCAAACAATCTAGGGCTGGAACTAGGGGGTATATCAGTTATCACTTCCAAGACCGTGGCCCTCATTACCAGTTCATTTCTTTAAGTACCAACTGCCTATTTGATAAACATGCTTATAATAAAAAGCTTGAAGGTTTTGTTCCCGCTGTATGGCTGGGCAATAATGACAAGGTGGGTTATAGTGCCGTAACCCCATTGGATAATGAGCATTACAGACCATTTATCATTCCTGAGCGAATTGCATCACAGGCATACCCATTTATTTTACGGTTAAGAGAAAGTGTCGCTGCATCACTAAATAAGGAATAGGTTTCAGATACCTGAGATACGCGATTAGTGATCGGCGGATTCTCAAAGAAATGATTCAAATTCCCCTAGCCAAGGGCTGGGTTGCGCCATATAAACCCGGCACTTATGGCGCTCATTGTACAAAAATTCGGCGGCACATCGGTGGCCGATATTGCCCGCATCAAGCATGTGGGCAGCCATGTTGCGCGCGAACTGGCGGCGGGTCACCAAGTGATTGTCGTGGTTTCGGCGATGGCGGGGGTGACCAACCAGCTGGTCGATTACTGCGCGCAGATGAACGACATGGTAAGCGATAGCGCTCGTGCCAACGGCGACCATGTGACCAGCGCCGGTGAACAAATTACCAGCGGCCTATTGGCGCTGCATCTGCAAAGCATCGGCATTCCGGCGCGTGCATGGACGGGTTGGCAAATTCCCCTGCGCACTGATAGCGCGTATACTAAAGCACGCATCGACAGCATTGCGACGGATGATATTCGCCGTTCGCTGGCCGAGGGTAATGTGGCCGTTGTTGCAGGCTTCCAAGGCATCAGCCCCGAGGGCCGCGTGAGCACACTGGGTCGTGGTGGTTCGGATACATCGGCGGTGGCCATTGCTGCAGCATTCAATGCCGAGAGCTGCGACATCTATACCGATGTGGATGGTGTCTACACGTGCGATCCGCGCATCGTGACCAAAGCGCAGAAGCTGCAGAAAGTCAGTTACGAGGAAATGCTTGAGATGGCGAGCCTCGGCAGCAAAGTGCTGCAGACGCGTTCGGTGGAACTGGCGATGAACTACAAGGTGCGGGTGCAGGTGCGCTCGACCTTCGATGAGAACCCCGGCACGATGCTGGTGGACGAGGAGGAAATCGTGGAACAACAACGTGTGACCGGACTGGCCTACAGCCGCGATGAAGCGCGCATTACGCTGGTGAATGTGGAGAACCGCCCCGGCGT
This sequence comes from Azospirillum sp., assembly GCA_040377415.1. Classification (GTDB taxonomy): domain Bacteria; phylum Pseudomonadota; class Alphaproteobacteria; order Rickettsiales; family UBA3002; genus QFOX01. Next base: position 6,631 of record JBEIOT010000012.1, read on the forward strand.
TTCCGCCAGCATCTTCGGCCCGCTGGCCGAGCGCGGCATTAACGTGGACATGATCGTACAGAACGTGACCGAAGATGGGCGCAGCACCGATCTGACCTTCACCGTGAGCAAGGGCGAGCTGGCACGTGCGCTTGAGATCGTGAACACATTCCCCGATATGCCGAAGTTCGACAAAGCACATACCGATAGTAACGTGGCAAAGGTTTCTGTGATCGGCGTGGGCATGAAATCGCACGCCGGTGTGGCGGCTGACATGTTCAAAACGCTGGCCGAGAAGAACATCAACATCATCGTCATCAGCACCTCGGAAATTAAAATCTCCGTGCTTATCGACGAGAGCTACATCGAGTTGGCGCTGCGCGCGTTGCACACGATGTACGGGCTCGATGCTGTTGAGGAAACCGTATGACCACGCTGGAAAAACTCTGGGCGCGCGGCAAGGAATTGCTGGGCTCGGAATACGCTATCATGGGTGGCGCGATGAGCTGGGTAAGCGAGCGCAATCTCGTTTCGGCGCTTAGCAACGCGGGTGCGTTCGGTGTCATTGCTGCATCCAGCATGCCGCCGGAATTGCTCGACAAAGAGATCAAAGCGACGCAGGCGCTGACAAAAAAACCATTCGGTGTGAACCTCATCATCATGCATCCGCAACTGGCGGAACTGGTGGAAGTGTGCATCGCGAATAAGGTTACGCATGTGGTGTTGGCTGGTGGCATTCCCAAGGGCACGACCATCACGCGCTTGAAAGAAAGTGGCGCGAAAGTCATCTGCTTCACGCCGACTGCAGCGCTTGGCAAGAAGCTGGTGAAGATGGGCGCTGATGCGCTGATCATCGAAGGCGCTGAAGCCGGTGGTCATATCGGTCCTGTCGCTACTTCCGTGCTCGCACAAGAAATTTTGCCTATCATTCGTGATGTACCCGTCTTTGTTGCGGGCGGTATCGGTCGTGGCGAAGCGATGGCATCCTACCTTGAAATGGGCGCCTCTGGCGTGCAGCTTGGTACGCGTTTCGTTTGTGCGGAAGAATCCATCGCGCATGAGAACTTCAAGAAAGCCTTCATCAACGCCAACGCACGCGATGCGATGCCGAGCGTGCAATACCATCCTGACTTTCCCGTCATTCCGGTGCGCGCTATCGTGAATAATGCATCGGAAGAATTCACTCGTTTCCAAAAAGAAACGGTCGAAAAAGTGTTCGCAGGTGCACAAACGAAAGAAGAAGGCCAGCTGGCCATCGAGCATTTCTGGGCGGGTAGCCTGCGTCGCGCGGTGATCGACGGTGATGTGGATCGTGGTTCACTGATGGCCGGCCAGTCGGTCGGCATGGTGCAGTGCACCCAAAAAGCCCAAGAAATCATTGACGAACTGGTCGCCCAGGCCTCAGAGTACCTCTCGCAATAACGCCACGGCGGCACTGCATAAAATGCAGTACGATAAAAGCGGTAGGTCGGGCAGTATTGCGCTATGATGGTGTGCATCATTGGGGCAAGTAAACGTGGCAAGCATTATTCCAATTGATCCGGCGATGTCGGCGCTTCAAGCGCCCATCCTGCTGTTGCGCAAAGTGCGCGACGTGATGATGCGCGCCAGCGATTCGCCGCAGCAACGATTGGATACGCTGGTAAAGACCATTGCCGAAGCCCTGCAATCGGATGTGTGTTCCATCTACCTTGCGCGCCCCGGGGATATTCTCGAACTGTTCGCCTCGCACGGCCTGAAGAAGGACGCGGTGCACGTTACCCGCCTTCGTGTGGGCGAGGGCCTCGTGGGTGAAATTGCTGCAAGCGGATTGGATCTCAATCTGGCCGATCCGGCGAGCCACCCGAAGTTCGCGTATCGCCCCGAGACGGGTGAGGAAATCTATCACAGCTTCATCGGCGTGCCGATGCTGCACAGCCACCGCACCATTGGTGTACTGGTAGTGCAAAGCAAACTCGAGCGCAGCTATTCGGATGAGCTGGCCGAAGTGTTGCATGCGGTGGCGATGGTTATTTCGGAACTCGTCATCGGCAGCAAAATGGTGAATCTGTATGAGATCACCGGCTTGGAAAACCCGACGCTGCAATCGCAGCAATTAAGTGGCAGCACGCTGGCGGGTGGTATTGCTAAAGCGCCCATCGTACTGCATCGCCCGAAAATTGAAATCACGGTGCTGGTGAGTGATTCGCCGGATGCGGAGGAAATTCGTTTCCACAATGCGCTCGCCGGGCTGCAGCAATCAGTCGATGCGATGATCACTGCGGCAGGCCTCGCTGAAGGCAGCGCGCATCGCGACATTCTCGAGAGTTACCGTTTGTTCAGCCAAGATCGCGGTTGGATCGACCGTATCGTGGAGGCCATCCATACCGGCCTTACCGCCGAGGCGGCTGTGCGCAAAGTGCAGGAAGAAATGCATGCGCGGCTCTCGCAAATCACGAGTGCCTACATCCAAGAGCGCGTGCATGACTTAGAGGATCTCTCGGAGCGCTTGCTCTACCACTTGCAAGGTATCGAGCCGAGCGCGGCGCAGGGCGACCTGCCGGATTCGTTCATTCTCGTGGCCAATGCACTCGGACCGGCGGAGCTTCTGGAATATGATGCGACCCGCTTGAAGGGCGTGATCATGAGCGAAGGTACGCCAAGTTCGCACGTTGCGATCATCGCGCGGATGATGGACATCCCGATGATCGGTCGGGTGGAGCATATCCTCACCATCGCGCAGCCGGGCGACCTTGCCATTGTGCAGGGCGACCAGGGACTAGTGTATATTCGCCCGCCAGAAGATATCGAAGCCGCCATTGATGCAGAGATCGCCGCACGTGCGTTCCAGACGGCGATCTATGCGGCAACGCGTGACTTGCCGAGCGAGACCAAAGACGGCCAGCGTGTGTCGCTGAACCTGAACCTTGGGCTGTATGTGAATGCCGACCATCTCGCTGCGGCGGATGTGGATGGGGTCGGCTTATTCCGCACGGAGCTGCCTTACATGGCGAGCAAAGACCTACCAAGCGTAGAAGAACAGCAGCGCATCTATCGCGATGCGCTGGAGAAGGCCAAAGGCAAGAAGGTCATTTTCCGCGCGTTCGATCTGGGGGGTGATAAACAAGTCGCTTATATCCAGGGCGGTGAAGAAGAAAACCCCGCCATGGGTTGGCGCGCCACGCGCATCGGGCTCGATCGCCCCGTCATCCTGCGCCAGCAATTCCGCGCGCTGATCCGTGCGGCGGCGGGCGAGAATCTTTACGTGATGTTCCCGTTCATTGCGGAGGTCAGCGAATTCGATGCGGTCAAATCGCTCCTCAACAAAGAGATCCAGCGCGCGAAGGACGAGGGCATCACTGCACCTAAATCGGTAAAGACCGGCACAATGCTTGAGATTCCGTCGCTGTTGTACCAGCTGCCGGAACTATGCGAGCGGGTGGATTTCATCAGCATCGGCAGCAACGACCTGTTGCAGTTCCTGTTCGCCTGCGACCGTGGGAGCCCTCGTGTTGGCAGCCGTTATGACCCGCTGAACCCCATCGTGATGCGGGTGATCCAGCACATTGCCAAGACCGCCGGCGAGTATAAGGTCGAGCTTGGGTTCTGCGGCGACATGGCGACCCGCCCGATCGACGCCATGGCGCTTATTGCGTGCGGTATCCGTGCGCTTTCCATGCCGCCGGCGGCCATCGGCCCCGTTAAGGCCATGCTGCGCAGTATCGACGTGCGCGACGTGCGTAATTACCTCGATTATGTCTGCACCGAGCCGTTGCACAGCATCCGGCCCGCGTTGGAGCGCTTCGCCCGCGACCACGGGGTTGACGCCTAAGGCTTGCACCGCTTGCGGCGCTGCACTAAACCACCCCCATGACCACCCATGTTCCGCAAAAAGTGCCCGAGCATTTCTCGCGCGTCGATATCGGCGCGTACATGCGCGAGCTGCGTTTGCATTATGGCCTGAGCGAGCAGGATGTTTCCGAGCGCCTGCATATCCGCATGCGCTACGTGACCGCCATTGAAGCCGCGAATTTCGATGCGATGCCGGGCAAGGCCTATGCGCGCGGTTATGTGCACACCTATGCCGAGTTCCTGGGGCTGGATGCCGACCAGATCGTGGAGCGTTGTTTTGGCGGTGAAATGGCGCGCGAAGTGCAGGCGCATTCGATCCCGGAATCAAGCAACTGGTACAAGCGTAACAAAGCCTATGGCGGTGTGCTCGCTGTACTCTTGTTACTGGCGGGCCTGTTCTATTTCGCGACGCAAAGCGACGGCACTACCGAAGGCGAGACCGCGCAACTTAGCGAAGGCGTGGAATCCGTGCCTGAGGAATACCTCGCCAGCATGCGCACGCGATTGATGCCAACGGCAACGAATTTCGACTGCTTAGGTCGCGACAGCCTGCTGGGCTGCTACTTCAACCAACGACTTACCCGTGAATGGGTGAAGCGTGCCGCTCTGCCTGAGATGGCACCTGCACCTGCCAGCGCGTTCGATGAACTCATCGACGATGAAGATGATGAGGACAAAGAAGAAGCCGACGAGGTGCAGGAACAAGAAGAAGCGCCGAAAGTCGAAGTGAAGAAGGCCTTGGCCAAACCGGTGGTTAAACCCGCCGCCAAGAAGCCCGAGCCCAAGAAGCCTGCCGTGAAACTGACGCCGAAAGAACTGAAGAAGCTGGGTTCGGATTATCCGGGTTACTACATTCCGCCCAAGCCCAAACCAGCGCCGGTGGAAGAAACGCCCGCACCCAAGGCCGAAGAAGAGAAAAAGCCTGAGGCTAAGAAAAACGAAGGTGACGAATAATGCGTCGGCAGACCCACCAAGGCATCATTGGTAATGTGCGCATCGGCTCCGATGCGCCGATCGTCGTGCAGTCGATGACCAACACCGATACGGCGGATGTGGCTAAGACCATCGAGCAAGTGAAACTACTCGCCGATGCAGGTAGCGAGCTGGTGCGCATCACCGTGAACAATGAAGCAAGCGCCAAGGCCGTCGCTGCCATTCGTGAAGGTCTGGATGCATTGAATTGCGCTGTGCCGCTCGTTGGCGATTTCCATTACAATGGCCACCGATTGCTGACGGCATTCCCCGAGATGGCGGTCGCGCTGGCGAAATACCGCATCAACCCCGGCAATGTCGGGTTCGGCGAAAAGATGGATACTCAGTTCTCGCAGATGGTCGAGATCGCGTTGACGAATAACAAGCCCATTCGCATCGGTGTGAACTGGGGCTCGATGGACCAGGCATTGCTGGCCAAACTAATGGATGCGAATGCGGCGCTGCCGCAACCAAAAGAAGCCGAGGAAGTAGCGCGTGACACGTTGGTGCAATCGGCACTCAACAACGCCGCACGGGCCGAAGCTATCGGCATGGCGCCGGGGCAAATTATGCTGAGTGCGAAAGTCAGCCGCGTGCAGGACCTTGTTGCTGTTTATCGTTCGCTGGCGGCGCAGTGCAAATATGCGCTGCATCTGGGCCTTACCGAGGCGGGCATGGGCAGTAAAGGCATTGTAGCGAGCAGCGCTGCGCTAGCCGTTTTGTTGCAGGAAGGCATTGGCGACACCATTCGCATTTCGCTGACGCCGGAACCCAATGGCGACCGTCGCCAGGAAGTCATCGTGGCGCAGGAGTTATTGCAGACGATGGGTATGCGCAATTTCAGCCCGCTGGTGATCGCATGCCCCGGGTGCGGGCGCACCACCAGCACCTATTTCCAGGAACTCGCTGATGATATTCAAAAGTATCTGCGCGCGCGCATGCCGGTGTGGGCGAAGGATTATTCCGGAGCGGAGGCGATGAATGTCGCCGTGATGGGCTGCATCGTGAACGGTCCGGGCGAAAGCAAACATGCGCATATCGGCATTTCGTTGCCGGGCACGGGCGAATCGCCGGTGGCGCCGGTGTTCGAAGATGGCGTGAAAGTGGCCACGCTGCGCGGCGATACCATTGCCGATGAGTTCAAAGCGCGGCTTGAGGCGTATGTGGCGCGCACTTTCGGTAAGAAAGCAGTTGCATAGGGGCATCTGGCCCGCTACCACCGATTCACCGCATGCTTAGATGTATGCCGAGAAGCAGGCACTCGCCGCTTCGCCAAACTAGGAAATGAAATTGAAACGTTAATGGCCCAAGCCTTACAACCCGTTCGCGGTACGCATGATCTGCTCGCCGAGGATTCTGCGGCACACCAACAAGTGGCACTGAGCGCGCAAGCCATTGCAGCACGCTATGGTTACGCGCGCATCGACACGCCGATCTTTGAATTCTCTGACGTGTTCCATCGCGCGGTGGGCGATACCAGCGACATCGTGACCAAGGAAACCTATACTTTCACCGACCGTGGCGGCGAGAGCATTACCCTGCGCCCGGAATTCACGGCTGCCATCGTGCGCGCGTATATCAGTAACGGCTTGCAGCAATTGGCGCCGTATAAATGCTTCTACCACGGGCCCGCTTTCCGTTACGAGCGCCCGCAAAAAGGCCGCCTGCGCCAGTTCCACCAGATCGGTGCTGAGCTGCTGGGCGCCGCCGATGCGAGCGCCGATGTCGAGATCATCGCGCTTGGTATGCATATCCTTGAATCATTGGGCCTGAATACGGTCGCGACGCTTGAGATCAACTCGCTGGGCGATACGGGTAGCCGCGCGGCGTACCGTGAAGCCTTGGTCGGGTATTTTGCGGCCCATAAAAGCGGCCTGTCGGAAGACAGCCTGAAGCGCTTAGAGAAAAATCCGCTGCGCATCCTTGATTCCAAAGACGAGGGCGACCGCGCCATTATCGCGGGTGCACCGACGCTGCACAGCTATTTCAATGAAGAGAGCCAGCAGCATTTCGACCGTGTGAAAGCGGGGCTGGATGCGCTGGGTATTACGTATCATGTGAACGACAAACTGGTGCGTGGACTGGATTATTATTCGCACACCGTGTTCGAGGTGGTCACCGACCGTTTGGGTGCACAAGGTACTGTACTAGCCGGTGGCCGTTACGATGGCCTTGTTGAATTAATGGGTGGCCCTGCCACCGCAGGTATCGGCTTTGCGGCAGGTGTAGAGCGCTTGAGCGCGTTGATGGCTGAAGTGGGTAGCCTGAACAAGCTGGCACCCGCTGCCGACGTGGCCGTGGTGCCGATGCAGGAAAGTGCCGAGATCGCCGCGTGGGGCATTGCGCAAGCGCTTCGCCATGCGGGCTTCAAGACCGACATCGCCTACAAAGGCAAAGGCGGCAAACGCATGGCGCGGGCCGATAAATTGGGCGCTACGTTCGCTGTGATCCTGGGCGATGATGAGCTGGCCGCCAACACCGCCACCATTAAGCATTTGAAGGACGGCGCGCAGCAGACCGTGCCGCAACGTGAAATCATTTCTACCCTCGCCAAGATGAGTAAATAAGAATGTCGTTCGAAAAAAAGATTGATGGAATCATCGCCCGCCACAAAGAGATCGGTGAAGCCGTATCCAAACCCGATTCGTTGCGCGGTGGCGAATTCGCTAAGCTCAGCAAAGAATATTCCGATCTCACCGAGATCGTTGAGACCGGTATGGCGTGGAAGGCCGCCGTGCAGGAACTGGCCGAGGCCAAAGTGCTCATCAATGGCAAGGACGCCGACATGAAGGAGCTGGCGCTGGAAGAAAAAGCACAGCTGGATGTATTGGTTCCCAAACTGACGGAAGAGTTGCAATTACTGCTGCTGCCGAAAGACGAAGCCGATGCCAAGAACGCCATCCTTGAAGTACGCGCCGGTACGGGTGGCGACGAGGCGGCGTTGTTCGCCGCTGAATTGTTCCGCATGTATCAGCGTTACGCGGAAACACAGGGCTGGCGCTTTGAAGTGCTTAGCATTTCCGAAGGCACGTTGGGCGGTTACAAAGACGCCACCGGCAGCATCGCTGGCAAGAACGTGTTCCAGAAACTGAAATTCGAAGCCGGTGTGCACCGCGTGCAGCGCGTACCGACGACCGAGACGCAAGGCCGCATCCATACCTCGGCAGCCACGGTCGCTGTGATGCCGGAAGCAGAAGAAGTCGACATTCAAATTAACGATAACGACCTTCGCGTGGATGTATTCCGCAGCAGCGGCCCGGGTGGCCAGTCGGTGAACACGACCGATTCGGCGGTGCGCATCGTGCACATTCCCACCGGCGTGACCGTGCAATGCCAGGACGAGAAATCGCAGCATAAGAACAAAGCAAAGGCGCTGAAGATCCTTCGCGCGCGTATCTATGAAGCGGAATACCAGAAGCGCGAGGCCGTGCGTTCGGCGGCGCGTAAGGACCAAGTGGGAAGCGGCGATCGCAGCGAACGCATCCGCACCTACAACTTCCCGCAGGGCCGCGTGACGGATCACCGCATCAACCTGACGCAATATAACCTCGATATGGTGATGGAGGGCTCGGGCCTTGCCGTATTCACCGATGCGCTGATCGCCGAAGATCAGGCTGCTAAACTGTCCGAGGTGCGCGAGTAAATGGGCAGCATGTCGCAACAGTTGCAGAACGCGCGCGAGACACTGGCCCCGGTGGCCGGTGAGCTGGCACCGCTGGAAGCACGCATCCTTGCGCAGCATGCGTGGGGTGTTGAGCCAGAAGTGATCGTGCGCGATGCGGACCTGCCTGTCGCGAAAGAGAAAGTGCAAGCACTGGAAGTGTTGATCGCTCGTCGTTTGACGCGCGAGCCGATCGCCCAGATCCTTGGCCACAAGCATTTCTGGAAAGACGATTTTGTCGTGACGCGCGATGTGCTCACGCCGCGTGCGGATTCCGAGATCATTATCGAGCAGGTACTGAAACATGCGGGCGAGGTGCAGCATATCCTGGACCTTGGTACCGGTTCGGGCTGTCTGCTGCTGACGCTGCTGGGGGAATACCCCAATGCCCACGGTATTGGCATCGATGCATCGCCCGCGGCGCTGAATGTGGCGCGCCGCAATGCGCACAATACGCTGCGCGCGACCCGCGCCGATTTCCTCGGCGGCGCATGGTGCGAGCCGCTTGAAACATCGGCGATGTTCGATGTCGTGGTTTCTAACCCCCCTTACATTCCCACGCGCGAGATCGCCAAGCTGATGAGCGACGTGCGCGACCATGAGCCGCACATGGCGCTGGATGGTGGAGCGGATGGGCTTGATTGCTATCGCAGCATTTTAGAGCAGGTAAAATCCCATATG
>JBEIOT010000222.1:0-2677 GCA_040377415.1 Azospirillum sp.
CCAACGGCCTCGCCTGCGGCCCGCGCAAAACGCCGTTGGCGTTTTGTGAACCCCCGACCGTCGGTTTACAAAACCGCTGCTCTACCCCTGAGCTAAACCGGCACACCGAACCTATCTAGCCAATCATTTATCCAAATACAAGAAAGGCGCGCACCCGGCAGGTGCGCGCCCTTTTCGTTCGCGGGCAAGGAACGACTAGCGTTTCTTTGTGCGGAAGGTGATGCGTTCCGAAATGTCGATGGAACGATCGCGGTGATCGCCGCCCAACGTGCCCGTCCACCAGGCCGCAACGGCCGAGACGATCGAGAACGTAACGAGCGAGAAGCCCCACACGAGGCCCATCCTCTGTGCGGTCGCAGCAGAAAGACGAACAGCGGGTTCCACTGCATCCGGCGCGATGCTGGCCCAGAAGCCAGCAACAGCCATCGCAATGGTCACGATGATGCTCGATACCGCCCAGGTCAGCAGGCCGTGCGCACCGTCGCGCACTTCTGCTTCGTGGTTAGCACCGATCCAACCGCGACGGGCCACACCGGCGACGTAACCGCCGGCAGAGCTTGCCATCAGTTGCGTCCACAGCGTGAAGATGCCGAGGATAAGGAATTGATGCCACAGCTCTTCGCTATTGGTCGTTTCCAAGCCGGCGAAACGTTCATAGGTATAGCCGAGTGCGGCGGTAAGGTGGGCGAGCAGTACGGTGACTGCCAGAGCGATCACCGTGCCAGCGGCGACAGCGCTCCAGTCGACGTACGGGGCGACCTTAACTGTTTTGGTGGTTGATGTGGTTGCCATGATCGCCTCCTAGCGCAGGCCGACGAATGACAGAACGGCCATGACAACAACGACAAGGCCGACAAGATAGATGATCTGGTTCATAGTGAACTCCTTAGGGGTTGAAACATCCCTAGAATTCGCTGCGACGTATAAATTTCCCATCATGTAAGTGGGAACAAGGCGTAAAGCGGTCTAGCGGCTGATACGAAGATTGGCCAGTGAGTCGCCAATGACACTGAATGACTGCCGCAACGATGCCGCATCGGGAGCATTGAAGTAATAATCGTTCTGACTGGCGCAGGTTTTTACTTCGCTTGCCACGTCGGCATCATCAACGTCGAACACCACGACATAGACGATCACGCCGCGCGCCTTCATGCCATCACAGATGTTCTTCAATTTGGCATCCAATCTACGGGCAGCCTTGATGTCGGTATAAGGCGTTGTCGATCCGACAAGATTCTGCGGCGTTGTGCCATAAGCGCCATCGGCAGGGTTGGATGCAGGCGATGTGGTCTGGCCATACATCGTGTTCAAACCGTCCGTCATGAGGATCACCGCTTTGATCATCAGGTCGCTGTTATAATCGAGCGGTAGGTTGTTGGTGTTCATGGTGCCGCCCCACGCACCGCGCCATAATGGGCTGATCATTCGCCAGCCCCACGCCGCACCTTCGTTGATGTGCGTGCCGCCAAGTGCTGCCAATGCGTTGATCGCACTGTCGAGCGTGCTGCGCTGGTTGGTCAGGCGCGTGACCGGGTTGGTCGGGCAATAGGTGTTGGGGCCTACCGTGCTGGACAGGGTGTAATTGTAGGTGGGCAGCGTCGTCGTTTCTTCGCTGTAGCAACGACGCTGGTTAGTGCTGGTCTGGTTTTGGCAATAGACCCGGGTGCTTACATTGCCGTTCACCGTGGTGGCGCACACGCGAGTTCCACCACCGCCATTCGGGCCACCGGTGGCTTGTGTGCAGCGGCAATTATTGGCGGTGCTGTTAGGGCCGCACAGCGTAGTGGTATTCACGCTGGTCTGTGATGTACGCCAGTTATTGTAAGTATCGTGGTCGGGCCAGTAATACGGATAGAACGGCTGGGTCGTGGGATTGGCTTCGGTCACGTCATTGTTCGTGCTAAGACGCGCCTCGGTGCAACCGCGCCAACCTTGTCCCGCCCAATCCACTGCTGGTGCCGTGTAGGAACCCGGTACCAACCAATCGGTGTGGCTGTTACCGATGTTGACACCCATGCTGAAGGGCACGATGCCGACCCAGAGATTATCTCCCGTCGGTTCGTTTTCGCCGAACAGGATGTCGAGCAAGTCATACGACGCGGTTTTCAATGCATCCAATCGTCCGGAGCAGCTTGGATTACACATCGACCCGGTGATATCGAGTACCATCGCCAGTTCCATACCCTTGCTGCTGCGCGTTACTTCGGTCTCGGCGCGTAGCTGCATATTTGTGTGGCCGAAGATGTTCATGAAAGTAGTGGGCATAGTTGCAGTGGCGGTGACGGTCAGCAGTTTTCCCGCCTGGCTCAGTGTCGGCGTGACATTGGTAATAGTGGCACCGAGTGTGCCCTCCGCGAAGTTCACGTTCATGTACTTCATCACTTCGGCTTCCATGTCCTGGCTGGTCACCGAAGCGCCTGCGGCGAGGCCCGCCGCATCGAGCGCGTTCTGCAGTTTGGTCTGCGCCATCTGTCCGCGCCCCACATCGACCGCAACGCCGACCGCACCGGTGAGCATGAGAATGCCGAAGCCCACGATGAATGCCACCGCGCCGCGCTGATCGTGCCATAGCCGTTGCAGTAACATCATCCCCTCCTTAGGTCGGGGTGTTGGTGAGCGCACCAAGGCGCGGTTTGTAGAACGCACTGCGATAGATGGTGGTGGTGCCAAAGAAGCG
>JBEIOT010000073.1:0-8812 GCA_040377415.1 Azospirillum sp.
GGGAGTTCCATTTCGACCCCAAGACCAACATCGTGGAAACGCAGGTCAGCCGCCTGCGTAGCAAGATCGATAAAGGCTTCCCGCAAGAGCTGGTGAAGACCGTGCGTGGTGCGGGATACATGATCGATGCAGCATAGGATCCTCAGCAGCGCCAATTTCAAACTGCCGCTGCTTTATGCGGCGGTGTTTTCTATTTCGGCGCTGGTGCTGGTCACGCTCATCTTCATTAACGTGCGCGACGATCTGGTGCGGCAGGCGCAAGCGCGCATTGAGGGCGAAATTGCACAATTACTTGTCGATTATCGCGAAGACGGCATGGATGAGTTGCGCCACGATATTCGCGAGCGCATCGAGAGCAGCCCGGCCAACCGGCTTTATTATTCCATTATCGCGCCCGACGGTCGTGTGGTTTTCGACCGCATCGAACCCATGCGCCAGCGGGGCTGGCATCGCCGCATATCCCTTAGCGGCCACGAATTACTGATCGACAGCGTACCGCTGGATGATGATTACACGCTGCAGATCGCCGCCGATCTTTCCATCATTCATGAGATCGAGGACGCAATTCGTGGGCAGCTGCTTTTAATGCTGCTGTTCGTCATTGGGGTAGCAACGCTTGGCGGCGTGCTGCTGAGCCGCCGTTTCCTTGCGCGTGTCGACCGGCTGAGCCGCACGGCTGAGAAGATCGGTGCGGGCCAGCTTTCGGCGCGTATTCCCATCAGCGGCAGCGGCGATGATTTTGACCAGCTGGCCGTGACCATTAACCGCATGCTTGAGCGCATCGAGCAATTGATGGGCGAAGTAAAGCACGTCTCGACCGATATTGCGCATGATCTGCGCACGCCGCTTGGTCATTTGCGCCAAAAGCTCGAGAGCCTGCAGAAGAAAAGCGGCGAGGCCGAGGAACTGGGCGAGGCCATCGCCATGCTCGATGCCACGCTTGAAACGTTTGCAGCGCTGTTGCGTATCGCCGAGATCGAATCGGGCTCGCGTCGTGCTGGTTTCGCGCCGGTCGATATTTCAGCGCTACTGCAGGAACTGGTGGAACTTTACCACCCGGTAGCGGAAGAAGCGAATCTGCGCATCGCGGCGGCGATCGACCCGAATGTCGTTATCGTGGGTGACAAAGCGCTGCTCACCCAATGTTTCGTGAACCTCATCGAGAACGCGCTACACCACAGCCGCGCTAGCGATCTGACCGTGGCGCTTCGCGGGTACGAAGCTGTGGTGGTCGACAACGGGCAGGGGCCCGGCGGTGCCACGCAAGAGCAGTTGTTACAGCCGTTCTACCGCGCCGACCCCAGCCGCACCGGCCCAGGCTCCGGCCTTGGCTTGCCGCTGGTACATGCCATCGCGCGCTTGCACGGGGCCACGCTCGTACTTGCCGACAATCAGCCAGGCTTGCGCATCAGCTTAGGGTTTAAAGCAGCATAGCGCGCCACTGCGCGCGCGGTGTGGCAGCTTGAAGAAATCCATTTTCTGGCAACTAGCGATCACGCCCGAAGGTTTCAGCTTGCGCAATTTTGCAAGCCGCTGCGCCGCCGTGGCGTCGTCGTATTTCGCGCGCAGGATCACCTCGTCGTTATAGACATATACCAAATGAATAAGCTGCGGATGCTGGCGCATCGCGGTGAACGACAGATCGTCGATCACTACACGCGGCGCATCGGGCGCAATGTCGCAGCGTGTGTGCAGCGTCTCCACATCCTGCTGCAATGCCGCCCAATCAGTGCTGCGTGCGAGCGATGGTCCGGTATATCCATCGCGCAATGCACCGGTGATATAGTGATAATTCGCCACCGTGCTCGTCATGCAGGTGACCAGTGCTAATGCACCGAAAACTCCTAGCACCTGACGCACGCGGTGATGCTTCACCTGCGCCGCGGTAAAGGCCAGCAGGCTCGCTGCCAGCAGGTTGATGGTGAGGGCGCGATAGAACGTGCCGCTTACATCATACAGCGCGTAAACGATGAGCATGGCAGCGCAGCCGGTGATGGGCACCCATGGGTCCCACAGCACATCGCGCCAGGTACTGCGGCACATGGTCGGTGCTAAGCGCTGGTGGTAGCGTTGCCAAAGCACGCGCAACCCGCCCAGTGTTAGCAAACCCAATGCCAGCGCATTACCTGCCAGCACTAAGAACATGGGCAGGTTGATGAAGCGTGCTGGCTTAGCGGTCACGGGCGGCACGTGCGGCGGGTTGAAGAATTCTTTATAGAAACTGTGCTGCAGATAGCGCACTCCGCGTTCGAAATAGCGCGTCATGCGATCTGGAGATTCGATCAGCGGCGTCGCGCTGCCTTGGTTCTGCGCGATGATGGTGACTAGTGCGGGATTCTCATCGCAGTGGAATTCCCAGTAGGGCAGCGTTTGGTAGACCAACAGCGCGACGAACGCGGTAACTATGGCTGCCAGTGCCACACGCGGTTGTAGCAAGCGCCACAGGCTCAGCAATCCCAGTGGTACTAGCAGCATATGCTGCAAGTGAATCAGCAATGCCAAGCTGAGTGCGAATAAGTGAAGCACAATGATCAGCAGCGTGGCTGCCAGGCGTGGGCGATGCTTGGCCATCGCAAAAGTCAGCATGCAGATCAGCAAATAAAGTAGTCCGAACATTTCCGGCCGCATGAGGATGAGTCCGCCGCCGGCGGCACCCACGCATGCGCCACAGATAATGAAATTGCGCCAGCCTCTGTTGCCAGCAGCCAGCACGCAGGCAAACCAGCTCAGCAGCACCAGTAATGGAAGTATGCGCTGCCAATCCCAGCCCACCATCTGGTCGAAATGCGAGAAAGCCCACGCCGCTGGACGCAGCAATAGCGGAATGGTGCTGACGTTGGATTCGCAACTCGGGAACAGGCCATAATGCATCCAGCCATCGGCAAAAAAGCGCGTGGCGTTCAGGCGCAGCGCGACTTCGTCGGGGTAGATGCCAAGCGGCAGCCACGCCACAAAGTAAACTGCGACGAGCAACAGTGTCAGCCATGCAAATGGCGTCAGGGGTAGGGCACGGCGGGGTGCGGTGCTGGAAATGGGTGTCTCCACAAAGGTTAATGCTTTGATAACCCATGCGATTGTGTTTGCCAAGGCATAGAGCAGGGACTAGAGGGGCAGTAGCAACTTTTAGGTCCTACTTTATGCTGCTTACGATTGCGCGCTGGCTTGCCATTGCTTTTCCGGTGTCGCTGCTGGCGGGGCCGGCTGTAGCCGAGATCATTACCATCCTCATCGCGATCCTGTTCTTGGTGCACAGCGTGCGTGCGCGTGACTTTGTCTGGGCGGCCACGCCATGGGTTGCGCTGCTGCTTCTGGTAAGTGTCATGTTCGGATTGAGTGGCCTGCTTTCGACCGAGCCGCACAGCGCTGTGCGCGGCATCGTGTGGATTCGCTTCCCATTACTGGCGGCGGCGCTGGCCTTTTGGGTGCTATGCGACGATGTGGCGCAGCGCCGTGTGCTGCTAAGCTTGGCACTGACCGTCGCGTTCCTCGTCGCCGACATGCTGCTGCAATACCTCACCGGCAGCGACATCTTCGGCCGCGCTCGCGTCGATATGTTCACTTATGTGCGCCTCACCGGTCCCTACAGCGCGCCACGTGCGGGCATCTCGCTCATCTGGATTGCATTCCCCGCCATCTTCTACGTGCTTGATCGCGTGCAGGCGCGCGGGCATCGGTTGGCGGGTTACGCCGTGGCTGCATTGTTCGTCGCGGCGGTCATGGCCATGGCGCATTTCTCGGGCGAGCGCATGGCATTCCTTTATGGCGTGCTCGGCATGGCGCTTGCGGTGTTGATAGCGCAGCGTTTGCGCGCGTTCTTCCTGGTGCTGGTGTTGGCCGGTGCTGCTGCGCTTGGCCTATTGCTGATGGCGCGCCCCGACATGCTTGAACAGCAAGTCACCCGAGCCAGCCGCGAGATCGCGCAGATCGACCAATCGATCTATGGACGTTTGTGGGTGTCCTCCACACGCATCGTCGCCGACCATGCGCTCACCGGTGTTGGGCCCAAGCAATTCCGCACTGCCTGCCCCAATCCCGCCTATGGCTCGCAGGGGATCGATGACCCCAAACTTCGTTGCGCCATGCACCCGCATAATTTCTACCTCGAACTCGCCACGGAAACGGGTGTCATCAGCCTGTTGCTGTTCGCACAGGCCGTGGGTCTTATGCTCTATGCGTGCTGGAAGCAACGCGCGCGGGTGATGGACGATGCGATCCTGTGCGGGCTTGTCATTGCCTTCATCATCCGCATGTGGCCCATCGCGTCGACGCCAAGTCATTTCGCGCCGTGGTTCGCGTCGCCCATGTGGCTCATCGCTGGCTTGCTGATGGCACGTCTCGCATGCTCTGAAAGAGCAGGCCATGCGCGCTAAATTCCTGCCGTCGGCTTTTGTCGGCTTCGGTTTCATGACCCTCGCCAAAGTCATCGGTGGCCTGGTGGTGGTGAAGCTGGCAGCGCTGCATCTGGGGCCCGATGGATTCGGCCGCCTCGGCCAGCTAATGACGCTGGTGGTGATGATAAGCATCTTCGCGGGCGGCGGCATCACCAACGCGGTCATTCAGGCACTGGCCGCGACCGACAAACAAACGGAGCGCGCCCGTCTGTGGGGCACAGCGCTAAAGATCTACGCCGCCGAAGGCGTGCTGGTGGCATTGCTGCTCACCGCCTTTCGCGAACCGCTCGCCGAGATACTTTTGGCGCGCAGCGATCTTTCGTGGCTGTTCGTGGTGCTGGCGCTCAGCCAGTTCTTCACCGGCGCTAATAATCTGCTGCAAGGCGTGCTCAGCGTGCTCACGCACACGCGCACCATCATTTGGGTGAACGTGCTGGGCAGCCTGCTCGGCGCCGCGATGTTCGCCGCGCTGGTACTGCACGATGGGTTCGAAGGTGCCGCGCTGGGTGCCGTGCTTTATCCGGCAGCCACCGGCGTTGTTGGCTTGCTCGCTGCGTTGCATATGCTGCCCGTCACGTGGCGCACACCGAACTGGCGCAGCACCCGCGCCGACGTGAAACGGCTGCTTTCCTATTCGCTAGTGGTGCTAGCCTCGGTCATGGCGCTGCCATTGGCGCAATTGCTGGTGCGCGACATGGTCGCCCTGCAGACCGGCTGGGCGCAGGTGGGCTACTGGCAAGGCGTGCTGAAAATCTCCGACATCTATATGCAGTTCTTTGGCATGGTGCTCATCTATCTCGTGCTGCCGCAATGCTCGGCCGCGCGTGACCTGCCATCGCTCGATCGCGTGTGGCTCGGCCTGGTAAAACCCATCATGGTTGTGATGCTCCTTGGACTTGCCGTCTTTTACGTTTTGCGCAGCTTCGTGGTGCCCCTGCTATTCTCGCAAGCATTCCTGCCTGCGACGGATTATGTGCTGCCGCAGATCATTGCCGATGCGTTGCGTATGGTGGGGTTGTTCGTGGTGTATTACGGCATCTCGCGAGGTGCGCGGTTAATGCCCGTGCTGTTCGAAGCCGTGCAGGCGGTGCTGCTGGTGGTGGCCACAGCGTGGCTGCTGCCGCGCTACGCCGGTCTAGCACCGGCCTATGCCATGGTGCTGGGTTCGGTGCTCGCCATGCTGGCAATGCTCGCCGTGCGCTACGCCAACCGCACGCGCTGGATTGCACCGACGGAAGAGGTCCAGGTGCCATGAACATCCTGATAGTTTGTACCAAATTTTCCGAAGATGCGGCCAATGGCTGGTTGACCAACGAGCTTGCGGCTAGCTTGGCTGCGCGCGGCCACACGGTGGATGTGATCCATCATGCATGGACAGACGAGGGCGAAGCGCGCCTGGCTACCATGTATGGCAACGTCACCGTTTTGACCTGCCCGGCCTTGGGCGCTGTGCCGCGCTGGCTGCCGAAAGTGATACGCAAGCTCGGTCAGTGGGTGTGGTCGTCGCGGCACACGGCGCGCGTGGCGCAGCGCCTGTTGCCTGCGCGTGATTACGATCTGCTCATCGGCTTTTCGCCGGCGGTGGCGAGCGATGGCATCGTGAAGGCCTACCGCGATCGTGCCAAGCATGCCTGCCTTGTGTATTGGGACTTCTTCCCCACCTCGGCGCAGCAGGTGCAGATACTTCCGGGTGGGCGACTGGTCGAGCCGCTGGCGCATGCACTTGAAACTCATGCCGTGGCGCGCTTTGATCGCGCGGGTTGCATGAGCCCGGCGAACATCGATTTCTTCCGCCAGTATTTTCCGGCCTATCGTGGTGAAGTGTTCCATTTGCCGGTGTGGGGTCCAGGCATTGCGATTGAAGTCGCAAAAGATCGCGCCACTCTTCGCCAGGAATTTAACATTGGTGTTGACGAAGTGGTGTGCGTGTTCGGTGGGCAGTTGGTTCCAGGCCGCAATGTCGAAGCGATGTGCGATCTTGCCGATCGCGCGCAAATCGTCGCGCCGAGGGTGCGATTTCTCATCGCGGGCAGTGGCTCGCTTGCGTCCATGGTCGCGGCGCGCGCGCAAGCATCGACTAATTTGCGCTATCTTGGGCAACTGACGCGTGAGCAGTATGCAGAACTACTGACCGCCAGTGATATCGGGCTGGTGTTCACTTCCATGCATTCGCGCGTGCCGACCTTCCCATCCAAAACGGTGGATTATTTCCGTGCGGGCGTGCCCATCCTCGGTGCTGTGGAGGATTTCGGCGATTATTCCGCGATCATCACCCATGAAATTGGTGCAGGCCTTTCGTGCGCCGCGCGCGACATCGCCACGCTCGATGCAAACCTGCAGCGCTTGGCATTGGACCGCGACCTACGTCGCGCTTGCGGCCAGCGTGGTAAAGCTCATTACTTCGCGCATATGACCTCCGCACATATCGCAGAAAAACTCACCGAACCATTGCCATCATGAAAACGATTTTTCATCGATTGCTTATAAAGCAGGGCCGTTTTTTTCCGCTTTATCTGGTGGTGGGTTACGTGGCCTTCACTTATGCCCTGTTCTTGTGGGGGCCGCTCGACTGGACGGTCGATAACGCGCCTGCCATGCATCTCTTTATCGGCGCTTGCCTGGCCGCCATGAGCGGGGCTTATTATTTCGGCGCGCGCGGGAAGCTCGCGCATGCACCACAATTGCCGTGGAAGCGCTTCTATTATGTCGGCTGCATCGCCTCGGTGATACTGCTTTTCCCCGGCAGTTATTTGTATACGAATCTCTGGCCGTGGGACGTGTTCGCCATGTTCCGCTGCCAGAACACCGCCTACATGAACATGCTCGGCATGTCGCTCGACCCCGTCGACGGGCGGCAATGGTTTGCGCTGCTGCGTGGCATGCTGGCGCCGTTCACCATCAGCGTGGTGCCCATCGCGGTGCTGCACTGGTCGTTGCTGCGGTGGCGCGAGCATGTGCTGCTGGTGCTGTATCTTGCGTCAGTGGTCTGTATGTCGTATCTGCGCGGTACCGACAAAGAGAACGCCGATATTTTCATCATGCTGCTGGCGCTTCTGCCGCTGATAACTTACCGCGCGACGGTGCGCCATAACGTGCGCGGTTTCTTCCTGCTCAAGTTCGTGGCGGTGATCGCGGTGCTCGCGGTATTGTTCGGGGTGCAATTCGCCGAGCGCAAGGACGCAAGGCTCAATCGCTCATACCCCACCATCATAGCCTACCACGATAAAAGCTGCCCCATTGCGGAGCTCTCATGCATGTGCAAGCGCGAAAAAGAAACCATCATCAGCGCCGCCACGCGCCAGCAAACATTGGCCGCCATCGATCTGGGCGATCGTTTCTCCAAAGCCTACGCCAAGCAGGTGGAGGATTCCAAGCAAGCACAAGCCGGCAGCAAATACGAACCGCGCACAAGTGATGTGCCGCTGTATGTGCGCATGCTTTCAACGTACCTCGGGCAAGGCTATTTCGGCATGTCACTCGCCATGAACGAGCCTTTTACCAGCACCTATGGCGTGGGGCATTCGCCCTTGTTGCTGCAGCATATCGGCGAGCAGATATCCCCCGAGTTCAAGAACCGCACCTACACCGAGAAAATTTCCGCCAAGGGCTGGAGCTCGACCTATCGCTGGTCTACCCTGTTCACCTGGCTGGCCAATGATGTGAGCTTCTGGGGCGTGCCGTTTCTGCTGGCTATCTTTGCCTGGGTGCTGGCCAAGGCATGGCGCCAAGCCACTGAGCAAGCCGACGATATTGCGAGTATCATCTACATGATGATGGTGGTGGGCATCTTCTACATTCCCGCCAATAACCAGATCATGCTGACCATCGATTCTTATGCCAGCCTACTGTTTTGGCTTGGTTATTGGTTGGTAATGCGCTATCGCGCTACGAGATAACTGGGGCCAGACCACCAATGTTCGCCAATAAAACACTGCTCATCACCGGCGGTACCGGCAGCTTCGGCAACGCCGTGCTCAGCCGTTTTCTCGATAGCGACCTTAAAGAGATCCGCATTTTCTCGCGCGACGAGAAGAAGCAGGACGATTTGCGCAAGCGCCTGTCCAACGACAAGCTGAAATTCTACATCGGCGATGTGCGCGATCCCGCAAGCGTCCTCAACGCCATGCGTGGAGTGGATTATGTCTTCCACGCTGCCGCGCTCAAGCAAGTCCCCAGTTGCGAATTCCATCCCATGGAAGCGGTGAAGACCAACGTCATCGGCACCGAGAACGTGATCGAAGCCGCCATTCAGTGCGAAGTGAAACGTGTGATCTGCCTGTCGACCGACAAGGCCGTCTACCCCATCAACGCCATGGGCATTTCCAAAGCGATGATGGAAAAAGTCATGGTCGCCAAATCGCGTGCGTGCGAAGGCACCAAGACCACTGTCTGCGGCACGCGCTATGGCAACGTCATGGCCA
>JBEIOT010000237.1:0-2281 GCA_040377415.1 Azospirillum sp.
CGTCGGCGACCGCCGCCGCCGCAGCGACCGGTGCTGATTTTCCCGATAGCAACACCGCCTACAACGCCGCGTTCAAAGAACTGAACGGCAAGAACTATGGCGCCGCCGCCACCAAGTTCGATGCGTTCGTGCGCAAGTATCCCAAGGACCCGCTGACTTCCAACGCCTATTACTGGTTGGGTGAAAGCTACTACGCGCGCGGCGATTACACGCGTGCCGCCGAAGGGTTCCGCAAGGGCTTCGAGAGCAATCCGCAAGGCCAGAAAGCGCCCGACAATCTGCTCAAGCTCGCCATGTCGCTCGATAACATCAAGCGCACCAGCGAAGCCTGCATCGTGCTCGGCCAGGTCGTCAGCAAATATGGCGACACCGCACCGCGCACCAAGCAACGTGCCGAGGCCGAGCGCTCGCGCATGCAATGCAAGTAGCAGCGCGCATGCCGCTATCGCGGCACGCCCTGCCCGATCATCTCTCCCCCATCCTGCATGATTGCTGCGGCACTGCCTCGCACATTGCCGTCGCACTTTCAGGCGGTGCCGACAGCATGGCACTGGCGCTGCTGATGCGCGACTGGTGCAGCGAGCACGACGTAAAGCTGACGACGCTAACCGTCGATCATCGGTTGCGCGCCGAATCAGCCGATGAAGCGAAACAAGTGGCGCAGTGGATGCACGCGCAGAACATCGCGCATGCAATCCTCACACCCGTGCCCAACGCCAGCATCAACAACACGCAAGCGCGCACGCGCGACATGCGCTATCGCGCGATGACCCAATGGTGCAGTGAACACGGCGCGATGCACCTGCTAGTAGCCCAGCATTATGACGATCAGGCCGAGACCGTGGCACTACAACAGCATCGCGGTGAATCGCCACCTTCGCGCGCAGGCATGGCACTCTGTCGTACTCAAGATGGCGTCCGGCTGGTGCGCCCGCTGCTGGGCGTACGCAAGCAGACGCTCATCCGCTATCTGCAAGAGCATGACCAGCCGTGGGTGGAAGACCCCTCTAACCAAAGCGATGCCTATGCACGCAACCGCCTGCGCGATGCGTTGCCGAATGCGGATGCGTTGTGGCAGCAAGCCCAGCACATGGGCGAGCAGCGCCACGCGCAAGAAGTGCTGCGCAACGCATGGTTCGCGCAGCATGCCGCCGATAACATCGACCTTACCGCATGGCGCGCGCTCGATGTTTCGCTGCGACTGGATTACCTGAGCCGTGCCATCCAGCGCATCGGCGGCAAGGCGCACCGTGCGCGCATGTACGAGAGCACGCATCTCGCCGCGCGCATCCTTGAAGAAGCCAGCGGCAAGGCCACGCTTGGTCACTGCATCATCATGTGGGATGGTACCACGCTGCGTATTACCCGCGAGCACCCCCTTGAACCCGCGCTGAGCGGGCCTTATATGGCTTCCCCCGATAGCCCGAATGCGCTTGTAAGCGAGCCGTTTTGGTGGTTCAATTATCCGCCCTATAACGACGGAGCCAGCTGTGCCCCGCTAAGTAAGAATATCCTTCTCTGGCTCGGTATCATTCTGGGCGCATTGCTGCTCGTCAGCGTGGCGCAAGGGCCGGCAGGCGAAGCCACAGGCGATTATAAGCAACTGGCTTATTCCGAATTCCTGACCGCGGTCGATAACGGCGAAGTGGCCGACGTGACCATTCGCGAGAACAAAGATACCGGCGTCAAGATCACCGGCCATTATGGCAACGGCACCGGCTTCGCGCTGCAAGCCATCAGCGACCCGATGCTGGTACAGCGTCTCACGCAACATAACGTGCGCATCAGCGCCGCGCCTTCCGGCGACACATTCTGGAGTTCCTTCCTGGTTTCTTGGCTGCCGTTCCTCATTCTCATCGGCTTTTACATCTGGTTCATGCAGCGCATGCAAAGCGGTAAAGGCGGCGGCGGGGCGATGAGTTTCGGCAAATCGCGCGCCAAGCTGCTCAACGAGAACACCGAACGCAAAACCTTTGCCGATGTCGCGGGCATCGACGAAGCCAAGGAAGAGCTGCAAGAGCTCGTCGACTTCTTGAAGAACCCCGGCAAATTCCAAAAACTCGGCGGAAAGATCCCGCGCGGCTGCTTGCTCGTTGGCCCTCCGGGTACGGGTAAGACCCTGCTGGCACGCGCCATTGCGGGCGAAGCGGGTGTGCCGTTCTTCAGTATCTCAGGTTCGGATTTCGTGGAAATGTTCGTGGGTGTTGGTGCAAGCCGCGTGCGCGACATGTTCGAGCAAGGCAAAAAGAATTCGCCCTGCATCATCTTCATCGATGAGATC
>JBEIOT010000105.1:0-6915 GCA_040377415.1 Azospirillum sp.
ACCATGACCATGCCAACCACAGCCATCACGGCCGTGCTGTAGCACCGGTCGCTGTTGCTCCGGCTCCGGGCACCTACGTGACCCCGTCGGGCGCTGTTGTTCGTCCGGATGGCACTTATCGCTATGACGCACGTGGCACGGTCGTTGCCGTCCCGGGTGCAGTGGTCGAAGACCATGGCTACCAGCACAAGCATTCCGATGATGCGCTGAGCGATCGCAGCCTCGGTGCGACCCGTGGCAGCCACGGCCAGCCGATGACCCACAAGGATTCGGATAACGACGGCAACTACGATTACGTTCCGGCGTACCGTACCCGTCCGGCTACCTACTACTACACCTACTAGTTCCTAGTAGTTGCTAGAGACGAAAAGGGGAGCTTCTTAGCTCCCCTTTTTTTATGCGTGAATATTGCCGAGTGGTTATTTCGATTTCGGCTTCACCGGCGCAGCCAAGCCTTCGCCACCGGCTTGCAGGAACTCGCTTTCGATCAACACGTACACGTTATCCTCGACCATGGGGATACCGTAGCCCATGCCGAATTCGCTGCGCTTGATGGTGGTCGTGGCGCTAAAGCCAAGCGCGTGTTTCTTGAAGAACGGGTGGCTGCCGCCGCCATTGAAGCGAGCATCGAGCGTTACCGGCTTGGTCACGCCGTGCAGCGTTAGGTTGCCGGTCACTTTGCCGGTAGTGTCGCTGGTCTTTTCGATGCTGGTGCTCACGAAGGTGATGGTTGGGTATTTCGCCACCTCGAAGAAGTCTTTGTTATCGGTGTGCGCGGTCATCTTCGGATCGTTGGAATCAAGCGATGCGGGCTTGATGGTCACGTTCAGCTTGCTAGCTTCCGGCTTTTTCGGATCGAGCGTGATCTTCGCGTCGAAATCGTTGAAGCGCATGGTGTAGTAAGCCAGGCCCATATGCAGCACCTTGAAGGTGATGCTGGCGTGCGATTTCTCCACCGAATAATCACCGGCGGGCGCTTGGGCCAGCGGCGTGTTCAGCGGGCCCATCTCCGCCGCGAAGGCGCTGGTGGCGAGCAGGGCAGTGGCGGCAGTGGTAAGCAGTAAACGGCGCATAGAAACTCCTAATGTTAAAGAACGACCTTGCCACGGCGTTGCACCCAAAGCGGGAGCATGCGGCGCAGCACGGCGTCGTGGTTGATGAAATGATGTTTGAGCGCGGCGCCGACATGCAGCGCCAGTAGACCCAGCGTGCCCATGGCCAGCCAGTAATGCAGCCATTCGAGCTGGTCGTGCGCGGCACGCGTGTCATACGCGGCGGGTAGGGGGAATTGCGGTACTTCAAACAAACTGAAGAATACGGTCGGGAATTTCGCATCCGCCGAGACCATCATCCAGCCGCTCAACGGCATGCCGATCATCAGCACATAGAACCCCAAATGCGATGCATGCGCCGCAAGCTTTTCCCATGTGGGCATGGCGGGCAGCGCAGGCGGCGTGTGCGTAAAGCGCCAGAACAGGCGGAACAGGCTGAGCGCCAGAATGGTGATGCCGAACGATTTATGCAGGTTGTAGGCCAAGAACTTATACTTAATAGGGTAGCCGCCCATGGTGAGGCCGACCACGATCATACCGATGATGAGGAGGGCGATGGTCCAGTGCAACAGCACGGCGACCTTGTTATAGCGTTCGACGTTCACGTGCATGGCTTAGCTCTTCGTGGCGATGATATGGAACTTCACGTCGACCGGATAAGCGATCCATTCGTCGCTGGCCCACTGGCCGCTGCCCACACCGAAATCATTGCGTTTCAACTGCACGCCACCATCGACCGTGGCTTTGCCGCCCTCTTCAACGAAGGTGAATTTTAGCGCTGCTGGTTTGCTAACGCCATGCAGCGTCAGGTTGCCCTCGGCGAGGTACGCTTTTTCACTGCTCAGCGCGGTGACGCGTGTGCTGGTGAAGGTGGCGGTCGGGAATTTCTTGATGTTGAACCAATCGTCCGTTGGTAGCGATTCCTGTTTGTCGCTATCGTCGATGGTCGCGCTGCTCATATCCACCGTCACGGTGATCTTGGCAGCTTCGGGCTTGGCCGGGTCGAATTCGACCACGGGGGTGAATTTGGTGAAGTTGCCAGTGAAGGCGTCGCCCGCTTGCGAGCCATGGAAGCTAAGGGTGCTGGCGGGGTCGATGACCCACGGCGCCGCGAAGGCGGGTAGGGCGAATAGCGAAAGGGCGGTGGCGAGGAAGAAGGAACGCATGTGCATCTCCGTGTTTTTTGGGAAGCTAGTCCCGCCTACGCATTCGCGCAATGTGAAATGGCAGGGACTAATTGTTGCCCCAAAAGAGACAGAGCCTCCACACCATAAAGTGTGGAGGCTCTGAAGTAGTAACCGGACGGTCAACCCATTCGGTCAGGCAGGTTGTTGAAACCTGCGCGTCAGGAAAAGTGCGGCGCAGATGGCAACAAGGCCACCGGCGGCGATAAGGCTGCCCACTGTCACCTGTTCCGTGAAGAACCGGTGATAATTGGCCCTGCAGGATACTTCATATTCGGTGATGCGTTCATCGATCTGATCGCTGGTCGCCTCAACCGGAATTGTAATAAGTCCCCAACCTGTAGGTGCAGTTTCGCCCTCGCGACCAAAGCGTGTGCTCTGGCCAAAGATGGTGCGAAGCTCCTGCTTCTGCTGGTCGTTACAGCGATGTCCATTTACAACGAACACGAGCACTGTTTGCATGGTATTTCCCCTTCTACATGCTATCAAAGACACCCAACAAGAATTCCCCTGTTGTCATTTAAAATGTCAAAAAAGCGGTGAGAGCTTAACAAGAGGCCGCCATTAGCGCTACGGGCGCGGGAAAACTTCACGATTCCGTCATATTTCGCGCGAGTGCTTGCAATCCGTGGGGTGGGGCCGTAAAAGCCCCGCCATGACCGACCAGACCAAGATCCGCAATTTCAGCATCATCGCCCATATCGACCATGGGAAATCGACGCTTGCCGATCGCCTTATCCAGGCGTGCAACGCCGTGGAGCTGCGCGACATGACCGAGCAGATGCTCGACAACATGGACATCGAGAAAGAGCGCGGCATCACCATCAAATCGCAAACGGTGTGGTTGTATTACAAGGCCAACGATGGCGTCGATTACATCCTGAACCTGATGGATACGCCCGGCCACGTGGATTTCGCCTACGAAGTGAGCCGCTGCCTGGCCGCGTGCGAAGGTTCGCTGCTGGTGGTCGATGCGTCGCAAGGCGTGGAAGCGCAAACACTGGCGAACGTCTATCAGGCGATGGACAACAATAACGAGATCGTACCGGTCCTGAACAAGATCGACCTACCCGCTGCCGAGCCCGATCGCGTGGCGCAGCAGGTCGAGGACATGATCGGCATCGACTGCACCGACGCGTTGCGCGTCAGCGGTAAAAGCGGCATCGGCATTCCCGATCTGCTCGAAGCCATCGTGCAGCGCATCCCTGCGCCCAAAGGCGACAAGAACGCGCCGCTCAAAGCATTGCTGGTCGATAGCTGGTACGACACGTATCTGGGCGTCATCATTCTTATCCGCGTATTCGAAGGCACCATCAAGAAGGGCCAGAAGATTCGCTTCATGAACGCCGGTGTTACGCAAACGGTCGAGGCCGTTGGCATCTTCGCGCCGAAGAAGACCAGCATCGGCGAATTGGGCCCGGGCGAAGTCGGCTACATCCAGACCGGCATCAAACTCGTGGCCGATTGCAACGTGGGTGACACCATTACGGAAGAAAAGAATCTCGCTGCCGAACCGCTCCCCGGTTTCAAACCCGTGCAGCCGGTCGTCTTCTGCGGATTGTACCCGACCGACGCCAGCGACTTTGAGCACCTCAAGGATTCACTCGGCAAATTACGCCTGAACGATGCCAGCTTCCAGTACGAAGCCGAAAGCAGCAATGCGCTGGGCTTTGGCTTCCGTTGCGGATTCTTGGGCCTGCTGCATTTGGAGATCATTCAGGAGCGTCTTGAGCGCGAGTTCGATCTGGACCTCATCACCACCGCGCCGAGCGTGGTGTATAAAATGCACATGAATAACGGTACCATCGTCGAACTGCATAACCCTGCCGATTATCCCGACGTGACCTACATCCAAAAGATGGAGGAGCCGTGGATCCACGCCACTATCTTCGTGCCGGATGATTACTTGGGCAACGTACTTGCGCTGTGCACCGAAAAGCGCGGCGAGCAGATAAACCTTACGTATGTGGGCTCACGCGCCCTCGTTGAATACAAATTGCCGCTGAACGAAGTGGTGTTCGATTTCTACGATCGCCTGAAATCCGGCTCCAAAGGCTACGCCAGCTTCGAATACCATATCGACGAATACCGCGAATCGGACCTCGTGAAAGTTTCCATTCTCGTGAACGCCGAGCCAGTCGATGCGCTCAGCATGATCGTGCACCGCACGCAGGCCGACCCGCGCGGTCGCGCATTGTGCTCGCGCCTGAAAGACCTCATCCCCAAGCACCTGTTCCAAATTGCCATCCAAGCGGCCATCGGCGGCAAAATTATTGCGCGTGAAACCATTTCCGCGATGCGCAAGGACGTGACCGCCAAATGCTACGGTGGTGACATTTCGCGTAAGCGCAAACTGCTCGATAAGCAGAAAAAGGGTAAAAAGCGCATGCGCCAGATCGGCAACGTCGAGATCCCGCAAGGCGCCTTCATCGCCGCGCTGAAGATGAGCGACGAGAAGTAGCTAACCCCACACCACCCTGATCGGCGCTTGTACATCTGGGTGCAGGCTTTTGTGCACGGGGCAGGTGTGCGCTGCGTGTTCCAGCTTTTCGCGGGCATCGATGGGAATGCCGGTGGGCATAATGATCTCGGTGCTTAAAGTACCGATGCGGCGGTGGGGCGTTACCACCATCTCTTTCACCACACTGGCGGTCGCGCCATCCATGTTCAATTTCAGCTTATTGGCGGCGATGGCCATGGTGGTGAGGATGCAGGTGCCAAGGGCCGTGGCCACCAGGTCCGTGGGTGAGAAACTGGCCCCAAGCCCCATATTGTCGCGTGGGGCGTCCGTCGTCAGCTGGGTGGCCGAAGGGCCGTGCACCGCTTCGCAGTGCAACTGGCCGGTGTATTTCATCGCAATAGTAACCAAAATTGCCTCCTGTAAATGGCCTTCAACCCTAGGACAGGACTCATTTATGCTCCATATCGAAAACTGATGCACAGCCTTATTAAGTGCTTGCCTAAATCTTAACCATTTGTTAATAAACTGCCCAACCGCAGCGGGGCGTTGAAACCCGCGCATCATCACACCGACCTAACCACGGGGACTCTCATGGCCATTTTTTACGGAACGAATGCTACCGACACGATCGCTGGCACTGCAAGCAATGACACGATCTACGGCTACCTTGGCAATGATGAGATCGGTGGCTTTGCCGGTGACGATGTGATCAACGGCAACGAAGGCAACGACGTCGTCTTTGGCTATGAGGGTGCAGATTTTCTCCTCGGTGAAAGTGGCAACGACCTCATCAACGGCGGTTCTGGCAACGACACGATCAATGCGGGCATCGGCAATGATTTTGTGAATGGCGCGGAAGATGATGATTTCATCCTCACCGAAACCGGCAGCGATACGGTTCAAGGTGGTACGGGTAACGATACGATCAACGGTGGCGAAGATAGCGATTATATCGATGGCGGTGAAGGCAACGACTTCCTGTTCGGCGACAATAACTATGGCGTGCAAGGCAACGACACCATCATTGGTGGCGCTGGCAACGACACCATGAACGCTGGCGGCGGCGCGGATCTGCTGCAAGGCGGTCTGGGCGACGATTCCATTTATGCTGGCAACGATAACGATACGCTGCTGGGCGAAGACGGCAACGACACGCTGGCCGGCGAAGACGGCAATGACAGCATCGACGGCGGCGCAGGTCGCGACCTGATCGCGGGCGGTAACGGTGCCGACAGCATCGTGGGCGGTGCCGATCAGGACACCGTTTACGGCAGTACGGGCAACGACACTATCTACGGTAACGATGGCGACGATCTGTTGCTGGGCGAGCAAGACGACGATCTGCAGTACGGCAACAACGGTAACGACAGCGTCTATGGCTTCACCGGCAACGACACCCTGTTCGGCAACGACGGCAACGACGTGCTGCTGGGCGAAGACGGTAACGATTCGCTCGATGGCGGCGCGGGCGACGATCTCGTCTACGCGGGCGCGGGTGCTGACGTATTGCTTGGCGGCGCTGGCAACGATCTGCTGAGCGGCGAAGGCGACAACGACACCATCACCGGCGGTGCAGGCAACGACACGCTCGACGGTGGTGCAGGCAATGACCGCCTGATCTACGATGCACAAGGCAACGATGTGCTTGGTGGTGGTCCGGGTGCCGATACCTATGTTTATGGCAGCAGCACGGTCGCTGCAGGTGGCGCATTCGCCACCATTTCCGATTTCCAGACCGGCACGGATAAGCTCGACCTCACGGCGCTGGGCGTTACCGGCTTCGGCTCGGGTGCTAACCAGATCAGCCTTGTGACGCCAGTCGCGGGCACTCTCAACATCATGCTTAACGGTGCGGTACTGTTCAGCCTCATCGGCGGCGCAGCGCTGTCGCAGGGCGATGTGATCTTCTCCGGCGGTGGCAATCCTAATCCGACCGTTCCCGGTGGCATCGGTGGTACCGAAGGCAACGATACGATCAACGGCACACCCAATGCTGACAGCTTCAACGGCCTAGGTGGCGACGATCTCATCGGTGGCGATAACGGTGACGATCAACTCGTCGGCGGTACGGGCCGCGACACCATCTATGGCGGTTTCGGCAACGACACCATCTTCGGCGCGAAAAGCGTGCAGGACCTTGCTGACAGCAGCAACCTGCTGACCGGCGACCAGGGCAACGACCTCATCTACGGCGGAGACGCGGCTGACACCATCTATG